>JBQNBN010000028.1:0-29611 GCA_052169915.1 Treponema sp. | reverse complement strand
TTGAATTTTTGTTTTTACCCCCCCCCCCCCCCCCCGTCATGTCAAGTAGAAATCGCGCTATTTTGGTAAAAATGCGCATGTTTTTTGCTGCATTATTCTTTCGCTTCGTGCCTCTGCCGCAAACTCCGCACTACGCATTCTCCATTTCGCCCGCATCCCCTTATACCTGTTTGCCTATGGCAAAGCGGAGCTGACTGCAAAAACCGTAATCGGTGTTAAACAATGTTTATGCAGTCAGCCTATTTCTTGCGTTTTATAAACAAAACGTTATAATTGCTTTCATTGCAGTGCGTAAAACTGTAAAATCATTCGGTCATTTTGATTCAATAGGAGTAGATATGGCGAAGAAAATTGTTGTTGTGGGCGGCGTTGCCGGCGGCGCGTCGGCAGCTGCCAGAGCGCGGCGGTTGGACGAAAGCGCGGAAATCGTTATGTTCGAGCGGGGGCCGAATGTTTCTTTTTCAAACTGCGCGCTCCCGTTTTTTGTAAGCCGGATTGTTCCGCAGAGCGAAAATCTCGTTTTGATGACGCCCGAGCAGTTCAAAAATCAGTACAACATTATCGCAAAAACCGCGCATACGGTCGTAAAGATTAACGCGGCGGCAAAAACGGTAACGGTAAAAGACGCTGCAGGCAAAGAGTTCGACGAACCCTACGACACGCTTGTCCTTTCACCGGGCGCGTCCCCCATTGTGCCCAAATCCGTTCCCGGTCACGACAAAGCCCACGTTTTTACGGTGCGGAACGTTGTCGATATCAAAAAACTTGACGATTATATTCATGCGCACAACATCAACGACGTTGCGGTCGTCGGCGCGGGATTTATCGGCGTTGAAACGGCGGAAAATCTCCGGCTCGCGGGCAAAAACGTCGCGCTTATCGAAAAACTCAATCAAGTGATGGCGCCGTTCGACTACGACATGGCGCAGATTCTCCACAAGGAAATGCACGACAAGGGACTGAATCTCATCCTTGAAGACGGCGTTAAAGAAATCCGCGATACGTCCGTGCTCCTTGAAAGCGGCAAAGAAATTCCTGCGGGGGCGGTCGTCCTTGCGCTCGGCGTGCGTCCGGAAACGGAACTGGCAGAGGCGGCGGGAATCGAACTTGGAAAGACGGGCGGAATTTTAGTCGATCACAACTACCGGACAAACCTTCCGGACATTTATGCAGTCGGAGACGCCATCGAAGTTACGCACTTTATCACGAACAAAAAGACGCGCCTCACACTGGCAGGTCCCGCTCAACGGCAGGCGCGCGCGGCGGCGGACGATATGTACCGCATTCCGCACCGCAACACGGGCGTTATCGGCTCGTCGGTCATTCATTGTTTCGACTACAACGCGGCGTGCACGGGACTCAACGAAAAGGAATGCAAGGCGAACGGCATCAACTACGACACGGTTTACGTCATTCCGGGCGACAAAGTCGGTCTTATGCCGAACTCAAATCCCCTCTTCTTCAAATTGATTTTTGAAAAACCGTCGGGACGCATTTTAGGCGCGCAGGCAATCGGCAAAGGGAATGCGGACAAGCGCGTCGACGTTATCGCCTCGTTTATCATGCTCGGCGGCACGCTTGAAGACTTAAAGGAACTTGAACTCTGCTATTCGCCGATGTTCGGAACGGCAAAAGACGTCGTAAACCACGCGGCTCTCGTCGGCTTGAACATCTTAAACGGCGTTTTCAAACAAGTGCCGGTTACGATGGTGCGCGAGTTGGTCGAAAAGAAAGCTCTCATCATCGACGTACGCGAACCGATGGAATTCGAAGCGGGACATATTGTCAACGCAGTCAATATTCCGCTCAGTCAGTTCCGCGACCGCATGAACGAAATCCCGAAAGACAAGCCGGTTTACCTGCACTGCCGCTCCAGTCAGCGCAGTTACAACGCCATCTGCGCGCTGCAGGGCAAGGGCTACAAAAATGCCTACAATATTATGGGCTCGTTCTTGGGCTTGAGCGTCAACGAATATTTCGACGACATTCGGTTCAAACGGACTCCGATTGTAACGCAGTATAATTTCAGTTAGGAGAAAGGTTTGAAAAACGATGTTCCTGCAGAACCGAAGGGATTATCCCGCTTTGACGTTTTGAATCTTGTTATCGGCTCAATCATCGGCTGGGGTTCTTTTATTTTGCCGGGAACATCCTTTTTGCCGAATTCCGGCGTCGTCAACACGGCGCTGGGACTGTGTATCGGCGGCATTTTCGTGCTCGCCATACAAAAGGCGTATCAAGTCATGCTTGCGTATCACGTGGGCGAAGGCGGCGAGTTTTCCTACACGCTTTCAAACATGGGGAAAGTGCACGGCTTTATCGTCGGCTGGTCGCTGAGTTTGTGCTATTTAAGCATGATTCCGCTCAATGCGACTGCCTACGTGCTCATTTTGCGAAAAATCTTCGGCAAGGCAATGCTGTGGGGCTATCTGTACAAGTTCGGCCCCACGAACGTCTACCTTGCCGACATTTTAGTCGCTTCCGCGCCGATTATCATTTTTACGCTCGTCAACTTAAAGGGACTTTCACTGAGCGCAAAAATTCAAAACGTGATGGGAACGGCGCTCATTCTCATCGTCATCACGCTGTTTTTTGTCATTTTGGGAAAGAGCGACCGCGCGGCTTTTGCCGAAAACTATCTCGGCTTTGAAAAAATCTCGATTGCAAAGGCGGCGTCCGTCATAGCAATCATTCCGTTTTTGTTCGTCGGCTTTGACGTCGTACCGCAGGTTTCCTCCGACTTAGACTTTTCGCCGTCAAAAACGCACCTTCCCGCCGTCGTTTCAATTTTATTCGGCATTCTCATTTACAATCTGCTCAACATGATTGCAGGTTTAAGTTTTAGTCCCAAGGAAGCAGCAGAAATCGAATGGGCAGTCGGCAGTTCCGTAACGGATAAAACCGGCGCCATAGGCTTTATTTTTTTACTTATCGCGCTTTTTTCCGCCGTAACCGGCGGCATCAACGGCTTTATGATAAGCAGCAGCAAACTGCTCGGCGCCCTTTCAAACGAAAAACTCACGCCCGCATTCTTAAGCAAGAAGAATGAAAAGCAATTATATCCGAACGCGATTATTTTTATTGCGGCGGTGAGTTTAATCGGCCCGTGGATCGGGCGGGAAGTCATCATTTTGATTGTGGACATGGCGTCCGTGCTTGCGGCGATTGCGTACACCTACGTCGGCTTTATCGGCATCAAAAAAAGCCGCACGGGTTTTGAACGCGTCATGTGCGTCGTTACCTGCCTCATCGGACTGCTTTTTATCGGCTTGCTGCTCATTCCCGGCTCTCCGGCGCAGTTGACGGCAGGTTCCATGATATTTTTAGTCGCATGGGCGCTTTTGGGCGTGCTGTTTTACCGATTCGGAACGCGCCGGAAGTAAGTCCGCATATTGTCGGCTGTTACGCCGTTTGTGCAGTCGGCAGGATTCAATTTCGCAATTCATTTTATTACATAGAAATTCATTTTTAAGGAGATACGATAAAAACGGCGTCTAAAATGTCGCCGCCGCTTTTATCTTGAGTTTGCTTGAATGTTTGCAGAAAACTCGGATACGTCTTTCTGCAAACTCAAATATTAATTGTGCGCTTTCGCGCACGGTAAAAACTTTTTCGGAAGTTGAAACTTCCTCCAAAAGTTTTTACAGGAGGTAATCATGAATAAAATCGAAAACACCATCGGTTTTGCCCTGCTCATCGGGTGCGTCGTATGGGGTTCCCTTGCGCTCGGCTCGGAAGTCCTATTTTTCCGCTGGCTGATTGGAATCGGCTTCGGGTACGTGCTGACGCGCGCGGCGTTCGGCTTTGCCGGCAGCGTAAACCGCGCCTACCGCGGCGGCTCCACCCGCCTCATGCGCGCGCTCATGCTCATGTTCGTCGTAACGGCGATTTTGACCGCGTCGCTTTTGGTCTTCGGCGTGCCGAAAACCTACAAGTTGTCGATACACCCGATCAACCTCGGATTGATTTTAGGCGGACTTTTGTTCGGTCTCGGCATGAGTTTTTGCTCGTGCTGCGCAAGCGGCTCGCTCACCGACATGGTCGCAGGGCCTCCGCGCGCGTTCATCACGCTCTTTTTTATGTGCGCGGGCGTTTTCTTGGGCTTTCCTTTCCAGTCGAATGCGTCATGGATTAAAGACTCTCTCGTCCGCACCGCGTCGGGAAACGGCGTCTTTCTCCCTGACCTGTTCGCGCGCGACGGCAAAGGCGGCTACCTCGGCGCAATCCTGCTGACGGTCTTCTTTGCGGCAATCGTAACCGTGCTTTCATATATGTACGAAAAAAAGCGAATCAAGTCGAATGACTTTTCCGGCATCGGCTCGGAAAAAGAACAGGACGAAGCGCAGGAACTTGTCGTGAAAAACTTTAAGTTTTTCAGCGCGGAAAATTACGAGCATATTTTTTCCAAACCATGGAAACTTTCGACAGGGATTTTCGCGTTTTCGGTGCTGTTCATCTTTTTGATGGGCGTTTCCAAAGCCGGCTGGGGCGTTTCCACGCCGTTCGGACTGTGGTTCGGAAAATTGCTCCAACTGTTCGGCGTGAGCGCGGACACGCTCGCATCTTTCACCGGCAAAAAAGCGGAATTCTTTTTGAAACCCGTACTGCAGGACGGCGGCTCAATCCAAGACATCGGCATTATCGTCGGCTCGCTCATCTGCCTGCTGCTTGCCGGAACGTTTAAGCGGACGGTTACCTCCGAATTGAAAATCTCGCTGAAAGACGCAATCGTTTTTGCAATCGGCGGCTTTGTTATGGGAATCGGCACGCGGTTCGGCAACGGCTGCAACGCGGGCGCTCTCTACACCCCGATTTCGCACTTTTCGCTTTCCGGCTGGGTCTACCTCATCGTCGTAACGAGCGGCGGCATCATAGGAAACTGGATTCTCCGGCAGATAAACAAATCCTGCCGCGCGTAGGGGGCGGGGCAGACGACAGGAGAATGGCAGGCGGCGGAGAACGGAGTTGCCGCTTGCTGCAAGTTTTTGCCTCTCGGCAAAAACTTGCGGGGGGAATGGATTTTGAGGAAAGCGTGTCCTTCTGTTTTCGTGTCGGTTGTGTGCTAGTAGAATAGAAAAGATTTAGTTGGTCGGGTAGGAAAAAAACGGCGTTTGAATGACGCAGGGGCGTTCCTGTCCGCCTTAGTTTGCTAATCGCAAACTGGTAAAACGTTATTTTGCTGAAAGGTAAAATTCACGGGTAAACAGATTTTGGGGAAGACACCTTCTCCTGTCTTCATATCATTTTTTTACAACAAATGTGCAGATAGAAGAATTTTATTAAAGACGCGGCGGTAAATTTCAGATAAGTGCTGTCCACAAAAAATTTATACCGCATTCCCTGCTAGTTTGACTTGCAAGGAATGCGGAAACTCATTTGATTTGTAGATGTAATTAAAAACCGCAGAAATTATCGAGTATAGAAAAGCGAAATATCTATATCTGACACCGCCGAGCACTTTCTGATAGTGAAAAAATCTGCGTATATGTTTAACAAACATGGAGTATTAATACTCATCATCTCTGATAAATTTTTCTTCTAATTCATCTGCAATAACACTAATCATTTTCAATGAGCGAAATAACTCTTCATAGGATAACTCCTCCATTAGCATTGAATTGCGGACTACATATGTTTCATCTTCCTTTATAAGACCACCGCAGAGTTTTTCTCCAAGTAATTCCAGTGCTAGCTCAAGGTCGTTGGAGCCGAGCATACCGACCGGTGATGATACTTGTATCCATAATTCCCCATCGTCGTTATTTGCTTTCTCTATAAAAACAAGTTGACTTCGTCCATACGGAAATTCAAAAATTAACTTTAGTAGACCTGATGATTCATCTACAACGGTATAATTACTCTGGATTTCTTTTTTTATTTCACTCCACTTAGCCATATTTGTTACTCCTTCTTTCTCATTCGTCATCTTCCATACCGGCTTCAAAAGCGGCATCAAGTTCATCGTCCGGCGGACAGGTATCGCATAGTGTAAGTCCCTCCTCCGCGTCAATTTCTTTGTCTAAGTCGGCAAGAGTGAAATTACAATATTTCGTAATGCCTGCAACCAATCCGCCTGCGCTTGCAAGGTCGTCCGTGTATCCGACGGCAGGAAGCACATCGGGAATGAGGTCGACCGGCAGGATTATGTAGCCGATTGCGCCGATGGCAAGCGCCTTTATGGGAGCGGGAGTAGCCGGATTTTCCCATGCGGAAAGTAATTTTCCCAAAACGGTAACGATAGCGCCCGTCGCACCTGAAATGATTTTCGGCTTGTCCCGCGTTGATTTACGGAGCGTTTTCAGCAGCGTATGTGCTATGTTGCCGTCAAAGTGTTTGGCATAGTTTTTAAGTTCATCTTCTTCAACTTTTTTCTGTTTCGGCATATCCAGTTCCCCTTTTTCTTATTGACTTCTCAGCGATGATTTTCTACTTGATTTTTACTGCAGAAATGATTTTGACTTCGCCGCGCGCAAAACTTTTTGCATAACTTGCTTTAATTTTTTCTTTCGCTTGGAATTGATTGTCCGCGTCAACCATGCGCGTCATAATTCCTGCGACGGTTTTGAAAGTAACGTTATAGATGTGTTTTTGCTGCGGCATTTTTATCTCCTAGAGACCCCGCCGACGCATTTCACGATCAATGGCACGTTGCTGTTTGACAATCTGTTTTTCCATAGCATTCGACATTCGTTCTAATCCTGCACAAAGTCTTTGCATCACGCTATTTTTTTCATACTCGACAGCAGTTGTAGAATTTAAATCTGAATGATATTTATAATATTCTTTTGAAAGTGTAAGTTCTTTATCAATTTTTTTATCGGTACATTGTATAAGAAGGCGGGCACGACATCCATCAGTAGCTTTAAAAGCTTTACTCGTATTAATGTTCATCCATTCTTGAGCTGTACCATTATAAATTATTTTTTCTAAGAAATTACAATCTGCAAATGCTCCCTCATCTATAACTTTAACATTTGAATTAATTTCGACATATTCTAATGATTTGCACCCAGAAAATGCATGACTCAAAATGCTTTTTACATTTGCAGGAATTTTAATAGATTTTAGAGAGTTACAGCCATCGAAAACGCCCGCATGAATTGTTTTAAGGCTGTCCGGCAGATTTATTTCTTCCAGACCAGTACACCAGGCAAATGCATAATCCTTAATACTCAAAACATCGCCTAAAAATGTAACTTTTTTTAAGTTTCTACAAAACTGAAATGCTCTTTCGGCAATAAATTTAACATTTTTCGGAATAATAATCTCTGTAATTCCTGAACTCCCAAATGCATTGTAATGAATATTTACAAGACTTTCGGGCAAGACAACTTTTTTTAGTTTTTCACATCGCGAAAAGGCATGCGCCTTTATTGATTTTATACCATTCGGAATTACAATATTTGTCGCTTTTGGATCGCAGCTTATAACTCCTGTATCATTTATTTCAATAAGCTTATCATCATAATCCATGTTATCAATCCTTATTTCATCTAATATTTATACAGTCATTTAAATAGACCTCTGAATAACTTGCTTTAATTCTTTCTGCCGCTTGGAATTGATTGTCTGCGTCAGCCATACGCGTCATAATTCCTACGGCAGATTCTATCTACACCTACTTTTCCGTACAGGAAACGATTGTACAGCCGGGGTGCGATTGTTTTACTTTCGCTTGTGCTTCAGCGGAAGAATTTGCCGACACTTGAGTTGTTACCGCCGCTCCGCTTCCGCCCTGTTTTGTCTGGTATTTGACCATAAATTGTTTGTTCATGTTTCTTACCTCTTATAAAAAAATATTTTTCGGCAGCCATACGGCTGCTGTTGAAAACTAAACATCTTTCTTCGTGCTGATATTAACCGATAAGCTCTCAAAATTAACTAGTTATAACTGTATCCCCTTTCTTTCAATAAAGCTCCTGCAGCCATCTTTCTTTTAAAGCTGCCGGTTTGCAAGATTCTTTTTAATTCCTCGTCGCTTTTATATTGAAGGTGCTCTTTTTCTTTTTCGATTGAAGCCTTTGTTTCGCGAGCCGCATTTGCAGCTTTTCCCGCAATCTCTCCCAGTGCATCAAAAAATCCCATACTATTCTCCTAGTAATTTTTATTTTGTAGCTCTACAAAAATGGCTCAAAATATATTCTCAGCAACTATTATATTGCTTACAGCAATAGTAACATTGCCATAAGATAATCGTCAAGCATTGCTGTCAGCAATATCATAAAAATATGAGCGAAATAGCGAAAATCGTGGGACAAAATATACGGCAACTGCGGAAACAATCGGGCTGGACACAAGAAAAATTGGCGGAAAAAGCGGGCATTTCGGTTCCTTTTATGACGCAGATAGAACTTGCGCGGAAGACCGCTTCCCTCGACGTCATCGAATCTATTGCAAAAGCATTCGGCGTTTCGTATGAACGTCTTTTTAAATCCAATATTATAGAAAACAAAGATATTTCTTACGCTCTGCGTCTGCTTGAAAACGATTTAACAGCTGCAATCGCCGAAGAGATCCATAACAAGTTTGAAAATCTAGAGTTGTAATTCCATCGGGAACAGAAGCGTGAGGGGTAATAAAAAACCCCTTTATACAATAAAATACAAGAGAGGTGTATTTAACAAAACAAAAAAGTTCCATGAAAGAAGCACGCTTTCTACATACTGAGGATTCGCGGCAACCACTTTAAGCAACGATAATGCCGCACCGTCGGGCTTACGCCGTCCCTGTTCCCAATTGTGCAATGTTCCAACACTAATATTAAGCATCGCTGCAAATTCTTCCTGTGTTTTATGCGTTTTGTTACGGATCCGATTAATATTCAACGCCTCAAAATGAAAAATTCGGGAAGCTTGCATTTCCCCTTTTTCAATTAAAGCCGCTTCGTTGAGACTCTGTTTAAGCTCGTCAAACATTTCATCGCTCATTTTTTTTCCTAACATAACAATTCTTCCTAAATATATAGCAGTTGTGAGATATCGATAAAGCTATCTCACAACAATGGATAATACTTACTTATTACAATTCTTTCGTCAGAACTTTCAATTCTCTAATTTGTTTCATTGTAAGATTATCCGCTTCAGTTTTTGCGTAAGCGAATAGCAAATATATTTTTTCGTTCGTTTTTATAAAATAAATAATCCGTATACCTCCACTTTTTCCCAGATCCTTTTTACCCCATCGTATTTTTCTTATTCCACTACCGCCTCCATTCTAACAAACCCACCCGACACATTCCCCCGTAATGTCATCTTTTCTATTGTAATTAAATAAAAGATGTGATAGTTTCGCACCTATTATTCAAAGGGTGTAAATAAATGGGGAATTTTATGGCTCATCAGGAAATTAATGAGTTCGGGAAAAGCTGCCGGAATTCAATAATTTTTTTTGGAACGGTTTTAACGGCGGCTTTTACTATAGCGGCGACGCTTCCTCCAAAGGCGGAAGAAGTTCCTCCGCTTGCGGTGAAAACCGCGCCCGATTTTGAAAGTGACGATACGGCGGAATTCGCGCTGCTTTCCGAAGAAACGGGCTTCAATACGCCCGCGCTCTATCACATCGATAACGGACTTACGCTCTACCGTCAGCCTGCCTCGCGCGGCGCAGTCGAGTGGTTTTATATGCGCGTAACGGGCAGCAAGGAGACGGCGGCAGCCATTCTTCGAGAGGCGGATCGCAATGACATTCCGCTGTCGCTTGCCTTTTCGCTTGCGTACGCTGAAAGCCGATACAAGGCGACTGCAGTCAATACGAATAAAAATGCGACGGTCGACCGTGGACTTTTCCAGCTCAACAGCCGGACTTTTCCGAAACTTTCCGAAGAGGAATTTTTTAATCCGGCGATCAGCGCAAAATACGGAATGGCGCACCTTCGGTTTTGCATAAACGCAGCCGGAAATGAAGTCGCAGCGCTCTGTATGTATAACGCGGGAACGGCAAAAGTCCGCTCGAACAATACGCCTCAGTCTACGTTGAACTACGCGGGAAAAATCATGGCTCATCGTAAAAAAATCGACGCATTGTTTGATGAAGAAGTTGCGGCGTATTATGAAAACGCTCCGTTCACCGGCATTGCGCTTGCATACGCAGGCAAAAACCGCTAAAAATCGGCTGGAAACTAAAAAGTATATTCCGTTTTAATCGAGTTATCCGTCAATGCAAAACGCACCGATAAAATAAAAGAAAGAATTTGAAAATCGTCTCAATGCGTCTGCAACACGTTCGTAAATTAAAACTTCGGAGGAAAAAATGAAAATCCCAAGCCGCCTTATCCTGTCGATTATTTCAAGCATGGTTTTAAGCCTTATATTTACGTTGATAAAAAAATGGGGAACGGGAAACGCACGCGCAAAAATCAGCAACAGGCTTGCGTTGCCGCTCTACGTTTTTATCGTCGGGATTGCGGACTTCTTACTGTTCGCTGCGATTGCGCTCGTGTCAAATCTCTTTCCCAACGGCACGGAATCTTTAGGAACGACGATAATATTCGTTTCTTTTGCGCTGTTGGGGCTTCTGCTCGTCTACGCGTATTTTATAGAACAATATTCGTATGACGCTTACGAGATACAATACCGAAGCTTCACCGGCAAAAAAATTACAATTAAATGGAATGAAATTGAAAGTGTAACGTACAATGCAGGTATGCAATGGTTCGTCATTGAATTCGGCGGAAAGAAAAGCCGATTCGCTCTTATGCTCAAGGGAATGAGGGGTTTTGCCCAGATGATTTTAAATAATTCAGGAAAATATCAAATAGATCCTAAAACATTCTCCATTCTTGAACGCGTAGTAACCGGCGAAACAATATAAATTCCTTTCGGAATACTCGCTTTTCCTGCAAACCGGTTCAAAAACTTCCGTATTTAGAACCGGTTTACGCAATCCAACATGCAAAACGTCAGAAATTCTCCTTAAAATCCTCTTTCCTAAGCGATAAATCCGCATATTTACAACGGCTTCAAAAATAACAATAATGTTATATAGGCAATACCTTTTGCCGAAAATGAGACAGCGGAGGTCGATTTATGTGCACGAAGAACGGACGCAGCGAACTTTCTTATACGATGTTTCGCAGACAACGCGGATTAGGATTCAAGCTTACGCTTGTTATCGGATTGGTGCTTTTTATCCTGTTTGCCGGTAAAGCGGCTTACGACGGCATTCGCGATTACAACTCTCAAATGACCGAACGCACTGCAAAACTCACGGAAGAAAACAAACTCATGGCGGCAAATATTGCGGAATTTTTTTCAAATGCCTACCAAACCTATCGGGATTGGGACGGCGTTGTTCAAGAGGAATTAAAATTGCCGCCGGAACAGCGCAGCCGCGACCGGCTAAAAGCGCATATGCAGGACTTTCTTGACAGAAACGAAATGCTTGCAAGCATGGGGCTCATATTCGAACCGGAAGCATTCGACGAAAAAGATGCGGCGTTTGCAGGGGACGGCTTTTATGGACCCGACGGACGCTTTAGCTTGTATACGCAAAAACTTGATTCCCATATCACAATCAGAATGGTGAACGAACTGTACGACAATCAGGAAGACGCATGGTACGTTGAACCGATGAAACACAAAAAACTCGTCGTTATTCCGCCCTTTCCGTTTGATAAAAAAATCCTTGTAACGCTGGCGGCTCCCATTTTCTTTGAAGGAAAAACCGTCGGCGTTTACTGCACAAACCTTGACGTAACGCGAATTCAGCATATGGCGGAACAATTTCCCGGAACGGTAAAAGAGAATTTCAAATTTCTGTGCGCGGCGGACGGAACAATCGTTGCAAACGGCGTTGACGCATCCCGCGTTCTCAAAAACGAGCTTGAAGATCATGCGGAATTCAAACTTATCTTCCGTACAATACAAAAAAACGAAACCGCTCAGCACACTTTCCGTTCACGGACATCCGGGCTTATGTCGGAATTTATTTTTGTTCCCGTAATGCTCAAAGGAATCGATGAAAAATGGATTTTTGTCTCGGTAACGTCGCGTTCCCTTATTGTAGAGCCTGCTCGGAGGGAGCTCACGATAACAATCATTCAATATGTGCTTACGCTGCTGGTAATTATGGCGGTTTTAGACATTCTCATCAGAATTATTATCAGCAAACCGCTCATATCGGTCAGCGGAATGCTCAAAGACATTGCGGAAGGAGACGGCGACTTGATGGTGCGTCTGCCGATAAAAGGGCGCGATGAAATCACCGAGCTTTCTCAATACTTCAACAAAACGCTTGAAAAAATAGGAGCGTCCGTTCGGGCAGTCGGCGGGAACGCGAAAGTCATGCAGGATATCGGCGATGAACTGAACGCAAGCACGATTGAAACGGCAAGCTCCATTCGGCAAATCAGTTCGCATATTGACGAAGTAAAAAATCAGATGACGACGCACGCATCGAGCGTTGTTGCAGTCGGCGCGTCGCTGCAAGTTATGATGAAAACGATTGAAGATCTTGATGCGCACATTAAAACGCAGACGGAAACGATTGATTCTTCGTCATTGGAAATTAAACACATGGTTTCCAATATCAGGGACGTTGCTGAAGTCATTCAAAACAATCTAAAAACGCTTGAGGAATTAAACCGCGCTACCGATATGGGAAAAACGGTTATAGGCGAGACTGTGGGACTGAGTAAAGCGGTGGACGACGGCTCTGAAGTCCTCTTTGAAACGAGCGTTATCATTCAAAATATAGCCGAACAGACGAATCTGCTTGCCATGAACGCAGCGATTGAAGCGGCGCACGCAGGGGAGACGGGCAAAGGCTTTGCAGTCGTTGCGGATGAAATCCGGAAATTGGCGGAGGAATCCAACACGCACGGAAAGCATATCACGCTCATTCTCAAGGACTTGAAAGAAAAGATAACGCGCGTAAACGAATCCGCCGTCTCCGTTGCCGCTCAGTTTGACAATATTTTTACGCTGGCGGAAAAAACGAAGGTGCAGGAACAAAGCATTATGAGCGCGATGCAGGAGCAGAGTTCCGGAAGCGGACGCATTACGCAGGCGATGCAGACAATCGGGGAGATGGCGCACAATGCGAAAAACAATTCTCATGAAATGCTCAACGGCAGCAATTTAGTTGCGGCGGAAATGGACAGGCTCGGTAAAATGTCCGACAACATTGCCAACAGCGTAACGGAAATGGCGGCCGGCGCAATGCAGATTAACAGCGCGGTGGAAGAAGTTACGGAAATTGCGCAAAAGAACAAGGCGAGCATCGAAAATCTTTCAAACGAGGTGAAGAAATTCAAAGTAAGCGCGACGATAGAAGCGTGTAATATACGCCCGGGCGAGCACGCGCCCCGCTCTACAATCGACCTTGCGCTCATGGTTCAAAAACATAAGGCATGGAAAACAAAACTCCGTAAAGCAATCGACTCGCATGAAAAACTTGACGCCGCAACAATTTCTAAAGACGACTGCTGCGAATTTGGTCATTGGCTTTACGGCGAGGCAAAGGAAAAATATTTTTGTTTGTCGAGTTATGCCAACTGCCTTGAAAAGCACAAAATATTCCATCAAGAGGTGGGAAAAATTGCGGATATGATAAACGCAAGCCGATATAAAGAAGCTTCTTCCATGCTTGCGCCGGGAACGCCTTACAATATCGCTTCAAGCTCAGTGGAAGTTGCGGTTACCGCACTCAGAAATGAAACGGGATTGTAGCGGGCGCAAAACGAAAGGCAGTCCCCTCCATTATATAGTACAGCAATGAATTTTATCGCTGACTGTAAAAAAAGGACTGCCGACTAGAACCGCTCTTATTCCGTAAGAGCGGCGAGGTCAGGCAAACCGCAGACCGTCGCCATGATTTCATATTTTTTGTTCCTCGTCGGAATGCGGAGCGGAAAACGGTTTTTGACGTTGCCGCACACAAACGCCTGCATTCCGTATACGTCGGGTAAACCCGACTCACTGCAAATACGCGCAAGTTTTGCAACATTTTGTACGTCTTCCGCACGCGGATTTTCAGACGACTTTACTTCAATCATCTTAAATCCGTTGCCGGTCAGTATAAAATCGACTTCAAGATTGTTCGCATCCCGATAAAAATACAACTTGCGATTCAAATTGCCGTTTTTTATCGCCTTACGCAGCTCGGAATAAACAAGTGTTTCACGGATAACGCCTTTAAACGGACTTGTACTGTAGTTTTCTTCCGTTACTCCTAAAAGCCAGCACAAAAGTCCGGTATCGTTGTAGTAAATTTTGGGCGTTTTAACGAGCCGCTTTCCCATATTGACTGTCCATGCCGGTAAAAAACTTATTTGTCCAGAATCTTTAAGTATAGAAATCCAACTTGCAACAGTCTTTGCGCTTATCCCCAGATCGCGCGAAATAATTGCATTATCGATTTGCTGCCCGTTTCGGGATGCAAGAATCCGCATGAACTTTTCAAAATCCCGAAGGCTGCTGACATTCAAAACCTGCCGTACATCGCGCTCAAGATAGGTTGCAACGTATGAGGAAAACCATGAATTGAGCGGCAACTCAGGAACCCGCGAAAGTTCAGGAAAACCGCCGCGAACCGTATAAGTTAGTTCGTTTATCCCATCGAGACCTTTGCTTTCTTGCCAACTTAATCCCTCAAGCTCAAGAATTACAGCGCGGCCGGCAAGACTTTCCGACACATTTTGCATAAGAGAAAACTTTTGACTACCCGTCAAAACGAATTGCCCCATCAAATGCCGGTTTGAATCCACAAGCACCTTTAAATACCTGAACAACGACGGCGCATACTGAACTTCATCTACCAAAACCGGCGGAGAATATTGTTTGAAAAATTCCTCAGGATTATTTTCAGCAAGAGACGCAACACTCGGCAAATCCAATGTTGCATATTTGAAATCTTTTAAAAACGAATGGAGCAGAGTTGTCTTACCGGTTTGCCGCGCACCCGTAAGAACGACAACGGGAAAAAAATTTAAAAGTTCCGCAATGACGTTATCTTGATTTCTAATGATTATCATATTTCCGCAATCATATAATCCGAATACTGCAATGTCAATTTGAAAATACAGCAATACGAACTTTACACTTCTGCAAATCGGGAATTATACTTCCGATTTGCAGGAGTAGAACTCTATAAAAAGCGAATTTAAAATTCTGTTTGGATTTTCCAGCCACCGAGACCGTCTGCGCTTAAACCTTCTGCGAGAAACGGCAGGATTTCTCGCAAGATTTTATCGAGTTGCCACGGAAAATTGATTACGAGAAGTCCGCTGCCGTACATACGCGGCGCATTATTCGCATTCAGTTCATGAAGGGGAACTTCCGTATGTGCAGAGGCGGAATTAACGCACAATTCTGCATTTAATATTTCCACTGCTGCGTCAAAGCGTTTTACCGCGCGCACGATTTTTTCTTTCATGCCGCCGATAAGCTGCATTCGATACGACAACAATGGGTACCACAGTGCAATAATTCCCGCCTGCCATTTGCGGTGTACTTTGATAACGGTTTCCGCTGCGCATTCATAATCGCTTGCAAGTTCGTAACTGGGATCTATAAGCGCAGCACCGCGTTTTATCGTAGGCGGCGTAAGTGCAATCAGCATTTCCCAGCCGTTTCTCCGGTGTATGGCGGCAAAAGGTTTCCTCACCGTCTTGCACAGCGTTCCATACGCAGCAGGATGTAATTCAGAAAGAATCAACTTATCGTCGCCGCGCATAAAATCCGCTGCAATCCGCGGAGAGCCGGGATACAGTCCCCTTACGTTATACCGCTCAACTTCCGAAAGATACGGTTTTAATCCTTCCGGCACTCTACAGGAATTCATTTTACAAAATTCCTGTAAGCGAAGAATTCCATTTACGTTTTCACCGGTTTTTGCCGCACGTTCATCAGATAGATTGTAGACGCCGGAACCTGCATGCGTATCGAAAAATGTATAAGGTTTGTCTTTGCAATTGAGATGTTTCAAAATCAGGGCGAGCGCCGCGTGCTTTAAGACGTCGCCGTGATTTCCCGCATGAAAATCATGCACGTAACTGAGCATTAGGAGAGCGCGGCAATCTCGGAAAGCCACATTTCGCCGGAAGCATCGCTCGGCATACGCCAATCTCCGCGCGGAGAAAGCGCGACCGTTCCCACCTTTGCGCCGTCGGGCATAACGGAGCGTTTATATTGCTGAGAAAAAAAGCGGGAATAAAACGTGCGCATCCAACGGAGTTTTTCTTCATGCGTATAAGGCAGCTTTGCCGAGTCCGCAAGAAAAAGAATTTTCGCAGGACTAAAACCGAACCGCAGCATATAGTACAGAAAAAAATCGTGGAGTTCGTACGGCCCCACAATATCTTCAGTCTTTTGAGAAATAACGCCGCTTTCAGGCGGTAAAAGTTCAGGACTTACCGGTGTTTCAAGAATATCTCGAAGAAGCGCAGAAAGTTCGGAATCGTCTGCCGTTGAAGCAAAGTATTCCACAAGATGGCGAACAAGCGTCTTCGGCACAGAAGAATTGACGCCGTACATCGACATCTGGTCGCCGTTATACGTGCACCAGCCGAGCGCAATTTCCGACAAATCGTCCGTTCCGATTACAAGTCCGCCTGTTTGATTGGCAATATCCATCAAAACCTGCGTCCGTTCACGCGACTGAGCGTTTTCATAAACGGTATCGTGTACATTGACGTCATGCCCGATATCTTTAAAGTGCATGAGTACGGCTTCCGCAATATTGACTTCACGGAATGAAGTGCCGCTTTTTTTTGCAAGAGCGCATGCGTTATTGTATGTTCTATCGCTCGTTCCGAAACACGGCATCGTAACCGCCGTAATACCGCGGCGGTCAATTTTGGAAATGTCGAAAGCACGAAGAATGACAAGATAAGCAAGCGTAGAGTCAAGTCCGCCGGAAAGTCCCACGACAGCGGACTTCGTATTGATGTGGCGCAGCCGCTTTGCCAAAGCTTCTGACTGCATTGTTATCACGGAAGCGTAACGTTCATGCTGACTTCCCGTTTCATTCGGAATGAAAGGATACGGATTAATCGTCCGGAAGAGCAGAGTAGGCTTATACGGTTTAACGGGAGCATGCCCGTCAAAATAAATACGGCGGTAACTTGAAAAATATCCCGGAGACAAATCTGCAAACACAGTCATCTTCTGCCGTTCTTTTTCTATGCGCTCAAGGTCGACATCCACGCATATCATCCCTGGCTCAAACGATTTTGCCTCAGAGAGCATTGTACCGCACTCGGCAATAATACTCTGTCCTGCAAAAATCAAATCTTGACTTGATTCATCTTGCCCCGCTTCCGCACAAAGATAAGCGCACAAACTGCTTGCCGAGTGAGACTTTATCAAAAGCCGCCGATAATCCGCCTTACCGATAATTTCATTGCTTGCAGAAAGATTTACAATTACCGTCGCTCCGGCAAGACTTGCTTTTGAAGACGGCGGCACCGGCGACCATAAATCCTCACAAATTTCCGCCGATATGACCAAACGCGGGTTATTTTTGTCGCATATTAAAATATCCGCGCCGAACGGTACGGAATCAAACTTTGCAGAAATATAAACCGTATTGTCTCCCTGTATATTTCCGGCAGAAGCGAAATAACGCTTTTCATACAGCTCCGTATAATTCGGAATATACGTTTTTGGAATAACTCCAAGCACATTTCCTTTATGCAAGAAAACCGCGCAGTCAAATAATACGCTGTCTTTTACAAGCGGCATTCCCAGCACAATCAGCGCATTTAAACCGGCCGTTTCTTCCGCGATTCGCTCAAGAGCTTTAACGCTTCCCATTTGCAGCGTGTTCTGAAAAAATAAATCGCCACATGAGTATCCGCTTATGCAAAGTTCGGGAAAGACGATAATCAGTGCATCCTTTTCCGCAGCAATACGTGCAGCATCTATTATGTGCTCCGCATTGTAGTGGCAGTCTGCAACCTTCAATCTCGGACTTACGCAAGCCGAGCGAATAAAACCATAATTCATAATTTGTCCTTAAACTCTCTTTTCTTATTATACAGGATTGACAAAATAAGTTCACGTTTCAAACTCATAAAATGACTGAATATGGCAAAATTTTATAAAAAAAAGTTATAATTTACAGGATATAATCAACAACCCCGACGCAGAGCATCGGGGTATGTTGTTCTCGTAAGGTGGTTGCAGTCGGGTTTAATACCCTTTGTTACGACGCAGAGTGTCGGGGTATTAAACCCTCCGCACGAATAAATTATTTTGAAGAAATGCGGAATTTTTAAATATTTTTGTAAATACTGTAGATTTATTTATATAAATAAAAAATCCGCCGGCACGTTATTAAAGCAATCCGACGGATTTATACAAATAAAATGCGTAAATTTACCGTATCAGCATTCCCGCGTACTCTTTGAGCGCGCCGTCCATACTGCCGCTTAAAACCGATTTCGCAAGTTTTTTGCCGAGCTGCACGCCTTCTTGGTCAAAACTGTTGATATTCCACACAAAGCCTTGAAACATCACTTTGTTTTCAAAGTGAGAAAGCAGTGCGCCTAAGGTTTTCGGAGTGAGTTTATCGCCGTAAATAAGACTTGATGGGCGGCCGCCGGCAAAACTTTTGTTTGAATCCGAATCGGATTTGCCGCACGCAAACGCAACAATCTGCGCCGCAACGTTTGCGGAAAGTTTCGTTTGGCTCGTAGAATCTTCTATTATAATGTCCTTTCCGCTTTGATTTTCACGGAAGGCAATAAACTGCAGCGGAATAATATCCGTCCCCTGATGTAAAAGTTGATAAAACGAATGCTGACCGTTCGTGCCCGGTTCGCCGAAAATCACGGGACCCGTCGCATAATCGATTTTACCGCCGTCGCGGTTGACGCTTTTTCCATTCGATTCCATATCGAG
This sequence comes from Treponema sp., assembly GCA_052169915.1. Classification (GTDB taxonomy): domain Bacteria; phylum Spirochaetota; class Spirochaetia; order Treponematales; family Treponemataceae; genus Treponema_D. The sequence continues at coordinate 10,769 of JBQNBN010000028.1, read as the reverse complement.
TTGCTGTAAATGCGCAGGAAATCGGCTCAACGCCTGCGAGTACGGAAGAATCGCCGTTGCCGGATACTCTTGAACATTGCGTTCATAAATGCCGATAAGCGCGTCCAAAAGCGCAGGATTTTTCCGAATATCTTTATTAAGCGCGGTTTTATCCGCCGCCGCAGCCCCTTCAAGGAAATCCGCAAAAACTTTTGCGCCGAACGCAAGACTTAAAACCGCTCCGCCCACGCCTGACGTCGACGAATACCGTCCGCCGATATAATCATCCATATAAAAGGCTTCAAGATAGTCGGAATTGTGCGCAAGCGGACTTGTTTCGCTCGTAACCGCAATCATGCGCTTTGCAGGCTCCAGTCCTGCCTTTTTGATAAAATCTTTTACAAAGGACTCGTTAGTCAGCGTTTCAAGCGTTGTGCCGGACTTTGAAACAAGAATAAAAATCGTCCGCGCAATATCGAGAGACGCAATAACGCCCGCGCCGTCATCGGGATCGACATTGGAAATAAAGTGCGCTTCCATCTTGAACGCGCCGTTTGCCTTCGCCCAATTTTCAAGCGCAAGATACATCGCGCGCGGTCCCAAATCGGAACCGCCGATTCCAATCTGGCAAACTGACGTAAAAGTTTCGCCTTTTTCGTTTACGATTTTTCCGCCGTGAACTTTTTGCGCAAAATCGGCAATTCGTTTTTGTTCGCTCAGATAAAAGTCCCGCTTATTCACGCCGTCCGCCTGCACGTCTTTTCCAAGTTGACCGCGCAGCAAATGATGAAGGACTTTGCGTTTTTCACCGGTGTTTACAACTTCCCCGTTATAAAGCGCTTCAAACTTTTCCAAAAGTTCCGCTTCCGCGCTCAATTCGGAAAGCGTCGTCAAAATCTGCTCGTTTACTTGCTTTGCGCCGTAATTGAATGTCAGCCCCTCAGCCATCGGAACAGAATATTCCCGAATCCGCTTTGCCGCGTCCGCGCCTGAAAGTTCGTCCGCAACGGAAACCATTCCTTTCAGCGAAAGAAGTTTTTTCCACGCCGGAAGACTATCCGCATTTGCCCACGTTATCATAAATCCCTCGTATAAATCTGCAATTTGCCGCACACTATTAGGTGAAGACGAAACTTCATTCCGTCTCCGCCTAAGTCCTAATTCATTTTTACCAATTCCAAGTCGAATGCAATAAACGTGCCGCCCGGAATGACATTGCCCGCGCCCTGATCGCCGTACGCCATATCGGGCGGGAGGACGATTGTCCGCTGTTCGCCAAGTTTCATATCCTGAACCATAATATCAAATCCCGGAATCATCTGTCCGCCCGCCGTCTGGAATGCCAAAGGCTCGCGGCCCTCAGAAGAATCAAATACGTTTCCGTCGATAAAATAGCCCTTATACTCAACGGCGACGACGCGGCCTTTTCCTGCCTTTTCGCCGCTGCCGGACTTTTTAACTTTGTAAAAAATGCCGTCCGCATTTCTGTCAAAGCCGGGAAACTTTTTTTCAATAGCTGCAATCTGTTCCGCCATCGCGGCTTCTTTTTTTGCAAGCGCGGCTTTTGTCGCCGTTTTTGCGCGCTCGTCAAAATCCGCCTGCACTGCGGTAAACTTTTCCGCGTCCGCACCCTGCCGGACAATCTTAATCGAATTGATTTTATCGTTTACTTTGACCGCATTCACAACTTTTTGACTTTCCTCGTCCACAACACGCCCAAAAATCGTGTGCTTGCCGTTAAGCCACGGCGTTTCAACGTGCGTTATAAAAAACTGACTGCCGTTTGTGTTCGCGCCCGCATTCGCCATTGCAAGAATTCCCGCACCGTCAAACTTATACTTATTCGAAAACTCATCAGCAAACTTATATCCGGGGCCGCCCGTTCCGTTGCCGAGCGGATCGCCGCCTTGAATCATAAAATTTTCAATAACGCGGTGAAATTTTAATCCGTCATAAAACGGTTTACCCTTAGCGGCATCAAGCGTTCCTTCCGCAAGTCCGACAAAGTTCGTAACCGTCAACGGCGCGTCTTTATAGTAAAGTTCGATTGCAATATCGCCTTTCGACGTATTGATGACTGCAAAAATGCCCTCTTTTCCTTTAATTGAATCCATTCCCTTTCCTTTGGAACTGCACGCTCCATTCATTAAAATAAACAATGAAAAAATTGAAAAAAACAATCCTTTTTTCATTTTCAACCTCCCTATAGTCAAAATACAAACGACTGCTCACGCCGAATATCGACAGTGCAAGCAGTCAGTATTTTCTAAAATTGTTTCATAAACCAACTGTAAATCGCTTCGATTCTTGCGGTCATCGACTCTTCAATTTGCTTTCTGACATTCAAAACGCCGATTTTTTTTGCGTCGCAGTCGGTCGAAAGATAAAGCAAAACAGAGTCGCCCGCGTCAATCGAAATAATGCTTATCCGCATATTGCCGGGCATAATGACTTTAACGCCCAAACTGGTAAGCGGCAGCGTGTTCAAAAACGTCGCGTAGAGCACATTTCCGCTTTGATGATACTCAAGTTTATACTTCGTATCTCCGTAGGTGTGGTCGTGCTGATAGCAATACGAAATCTGCCCGTCGGCGTTTCCGGTATTTTTGTCGGCGATCGGCTCGTCGGAATCGGGATTTGCAATCATGTACGCCTTTTTATACAAAAGCTCGCCGATGTCTTTCGGACCTTTTTCGCCGACATGATAGCGCATTCCCTGCATTTTACTGATTGAACGGAAAACCACGGACAATGCGTCCGTATCGATTGTTTTGTTTTTGTCTGCGGAATTTTTAAGCAATTCCGTCTTTGGAACCAAATATAAAAATTCCGCGACAAACGGGACGTTTTTATCGCTTTTTGCGAGCACTGCTTTTTCCGCCTGAGACTTGTACGTGCATTCGGGGAGTAAACTCAGTTTTGAGTCGTCCTTTGGGTGAATGACTTGCACAACTCCCGTCGACTTCAATTCTTTTAACTGCGCAGCGCTTACGGCATTTTCAAGTTTTACATCTTCAGCAAAAAGAGACGCCGCCGCCCAAACGACTGCAAAAGCGAAAACCGCCCTCATCTTATTATTGTTTTTCATTAGTAAACTCCTTTGTAAAGAATACGGACTTGTTTATACAGTCCTTCGCCGTCCGATTTTGTTTCAATATCGGGAATATCGTTTAAAGTCGTATGAATGAGTCTCCGCTCAAAGGGATTCATCGGCTCAAGCAGCGTTGAACGATGCGTACGCCGTACCTTATCCGCCATGTTGTAGGCAAGACGGACGAGAGACTCCTCGCGCCGGATACGATAATTTTCCGTATCGAGAATGACGCGCACGTCTTCATGCCCCAAATGTCCCGCGAAAATGTTTGCAAGCAACTGCAAAGCGTCAAGATTTTTTCCTTTTCTCCCAATGAGAATTGAAGAACTTTCCGAATTGAGTTTTATGCTGATTTTCCGGCTTTCGCGGAAAATTATTTCCGTTTTTACGCTGAATCCCATTTTCTCGATGACGGTCTGCACAAATTCAAGCAATTTTTTTTCAAATTCGTCTTGCGGAACAGGATCGGTAAAAACTTTTGCCGCCGCGTCGTTATCAACATCCTTCTCCTTAAACGAATGCTTTACGTCGTCAATCGTGTGCACGCAAATCTTTACGTAGCCTTTTTTAAAAAGCGTATTTTTCTGCGACTCCAGAATTTCTACATCAAATTGATCTCTCTGAAGTCCAAGTTGCTGCGCCGCAATTTCAATCGCTTCCTTTTCAGTTTTTCCTTCAAATTCGTATGTCATTTATTACCTCTAATAAAAAAATTCTTTTTTGAACGCTTATAATCAAAGCGCAAGGAGAAAACCCGTTCCAAAACGGAATTTCCCAAACAGATTTCATATTCCCTTACCGGCTCTTACGCTTTTTTCTTGTTTTTCATCATATTGTTGATAACAAGCTGCTGTCCCATCTGGAAAATATTGCTCACCGTCCAATACAACAAAAGTCCTGACGGCGCATTATAAAACAAAAAGAAAAACACAAGCGGCATTCCATACATCATCATGTTCATTTGCGCCTGCGTGGAACCTGCCGCCGCCGTCCCGCCGTTTTGCGTTATCTTTCCGAACAGAAGTTGCGAAATGAGATAAATTATCGGAAGAATGCGCAACTGATTACCGAACAGCGGAATCATAAACTTGAATGTATAAATGCTGTCGCCTGAAGAAAGGTCTGAAATCCAGCCGGGAATAAAACTTGCCCCGCGGAATTCAAAATAATTGTTGAACAGATTATACATCGCAAACAAAATCAAAAACTGCGCTCCCATCGGAAGACAGCCGCTCATCGGATTGTAACCGGAATCTTTATAAATCTTCGCCATCGCTTCCTGCTGTTTTTGCGGCGAATCCTTATATTTTTCCTGAATATTTTTAATCTGCGGCTGTAATTCCTGCATTTTCAGCGTGGAAAGCGACTGTTTTCGCGTTATCGGGAACATTGCAAGTTTTAAGATAACCGTCATGATGATGATCGCCGCGCCCCAATTCGGAATGAACTTGTAAATCAATTCCAAAAACCATTTTAATCCCGCTTCAAACCAGCCGAGCCAGCCGGAGGACTGCAAACTTTCACTCAACTGCAGCCCTTCAAGTTTCCATGCATTTTGCTCCGCGCTGTTATAAATCTTTAAATCCTTTTCATTGCGCGGCCCAAAATACAAATAATACGAATCTTGAATATCTCCAGCGGCAATCGGTTTTCTTACCAAAATCGACTGAGCATTTGCATAGTCGCCCACTTCAATCTGCGTGGAATAATAAGAAAAATCCATTGTTTCAGGCGCGGCGGGAATTACAATTTCTTCAAAATACTTTCCGGCAATTCCGTTCCAGATATATTCCTTGTTGAATTGTTTAAACTGTTTTGCGCCTATCACCTGCCGCTTTGCTTTTCCGTTAGGATTGAGCGAAATAAACTGCCGGTTTTCATATCTATTCAATTTTGGATTAAAATGCGGCCCGATTTGCGGCGAAGTGCAAAGCGTATAAGAGAATTCCTTATTTTGCGTACCCGCTCCGTCTGCACTTTCATCGTGAATCAAAATATCCAATTTAAACATGTATTCGTCGGGAGTGAACGTATAACGCTTGCCGAGCACAAAGGACTTCACAGTCCCGCTTGAGTCGGTTTCGGAAAACCGCCGCGTAAAAAGGACAGTGTAATCGTCGATTTTTTCGACATTGAACAATTCGTTTACGATTTTTGCATTCACATTGCCGAATGCAAGCGCGCACGCTCTGTTTGCGGCGGAAATATTGTCCGCCATCTGTACGCCGTCTTTTGTTTCAACGTCGATATGCTTAAAAAGCTTATAACTGATTATGTCGCCGCCCTTGTTCGTCAAAATGACATCGGCTTTATTCGTTTTGATAAAAATTTGTTCTTCCGAAAGACTAGCGTTTTCTTCATCGGTAAAAAAAAATTTATTTTCCGGTAAAACAGAATCGAAAGTCTCTTGCGTTCCCGAATTTTGCGCCTGTTCAGTATTGTTTTCGAGTGGCTGCGGAGCTTTCGGTAAAAGATACGTCTGCATAAAAAAAGTCGCAATGACAACGAGCGTGGAAAGAATTACCGCAATAACGGTATTTTTATTCATTATGGTTTCTCCATGAGTAATTTTTATCAAAAACTAGGGGACAGGATCGTATCCGCCTTTGAAAAAAGGATTACAACGCAGAATTCTTTTTATTGCTAAGAAACTTCCTTTACCGGCGCCGTATTTTTTGATTGCTTCAAGCGCATATTGAGAACACGTTGGCGTGTACCTGCAGCACGACGGAAACAAAGGCGAAATACATTTTTGATAAACGCGGATAAAAAAGCAGAAAAATAGAATAAAAAAATTTTTCACTCTTTGATTAAACCTGCGTTTCTAAACAATAACTGAAATTGAGCGCACCGCAAACTGAACGAATCTTTTCCGGGATAAATCAGTACAAGTATGTCATACCCCGTATTCAAATGCGCTTTTAATAAACGATAGACTTCACGGCTGTAACGTTTTGACAAATTCCTTTGCACTGCAGTACCGTATCTGCGCGGCAAAGGAAAACCGATTCTGTTTATATCCGAGTTGTTTTTCATGCAGAAAAGTTTTGCGCCGGATATATTTGTCTTTTTTCCGTTTTTGAACAATCTTTTAAAATCAGCGGGACTTTTTATCCGTTCTTCACGTTTAAAAAATCCCGTGCCAGTCAAGATTGCTTCCATCCCTAATTATAATTAATACGGTTTTTTCTCATCGGAAACGGTGAGTTTTGCACGTCCCTTTGCACGTCTACGGGCAAGAATTTTACGTCCGCCCTTTGTCGCCATACGCGCTCTAAAACCGAATTTTCTATTGCGTTTTACTTTACTTGGTTGGTATGTCCGTAGCATGGAACATTCTCCTTATAATAAAATCCTGTTTTTGGATTAAAGTATGAGATATTCGACCTGTTCGATAACTTTGTTGTTGAACAAGTTTATTAATGATAATGGGCGGAATATATCATTTATTTTTATTTTTCGTCAACAGACTTTGTTTTAGACTATTCAACTTATCGTTAAGCTCCTGCGGAATTTGCGCTTTGTCCTGCGGTAAAAAAGATTTTGCGCCGTATCGACTGAGTTTTTTTTCTTCCTCACTGATTTTTTCATTCATCTTTTGACTTTCGCGCCGCAATTCTGTGTCATAGTCGACATTATAAAGTTTAGCATTGCTTCCCTTCAGTCGATACGACAAAGATGTAACTTTCAGTTCCGGCGCATACATTTTTAATCCGCGTAAAATAAACGCGCCGTTCATCTGCAAAATTTGAATCCAGCCGGGATGGTCGGTTTCCAAAAGCAAAACGCCGTTTTTTATGTCGACAATCGACGTATGTTCGTACAAATTCTGCCCGAAATTCGAAATGCCGGTGATAATTTTTTTCCACGAATTGAAAAGTTTGTTGTTTTTTTCAAGCGAACACTTTTCTATACTGCCGAACGCCGCAACAATCATGTCCGAACATGAAATAAAATCAGCGCCGCTCATTCCATTCACCTTCTTTTATCGTGTAAATGCGCGTTGAAGCGTGCATATAATTTTCATAGGGTTCGCCGGGCAAAAAAGTGCAAAAAAGTTGTTCGTATTCCGGCAGCATTGCGGTAAGCCGGCGGCGTTTTTCCGTGTCCAACTCAAGGAGAACGTCGTCCATCAACAAAACGGGCTTAACTCCGGTCAGGCGCGTGTAATAAACCGCCTGAGAGACGCGCAGCAAAAGCGAAACAAGCCGGCACTGACCCGTAGACGCGTTCGGAATGAAGGGCGCTCCGTCCTTTTTAAAAATAATTTTATCGATATGAGGCCCGCTTAAAGTCCGCATCATAATTTTATCGCCGTCGCGCTTTTCAAAAAGCCGCGCAGTTATCTCTTCCGCCGACGGAAAACGCGTCCCCAAGTCCTCTTTAACTTCCTTCCAAGACGGTTCGTATTCAATCGACAGTCCCGCAATACCGGAAATTTCCTCGTACAATTTTCCAAAAATCTGATTGAATTGAAAAACGGCTTTTTTCCGTTTCTTTTGAATCTCAAGTCCGTATTTTGCCAGTTGAACGTCGTACACATCGAGCATTTGATAGTCGGACTCTTTCAAAACAAGGTTCCGCGTCTTTAAAATCTTCCGGTAATTGCGTAAATCGTCAATGTAAAGCGTGTCGTACATCGTCAACGACTGATCCAAAAAGAACCGCCGGTTTTCAGGCGCGCCGGTCGCAAACTGCATATCGCCGTGGCAAAACAAAACGCAGGGAATCGTGTTGACCAATTCTTTGCGGTCGCGGATTTTCTTTCCGTTTTTTTCGATTGTCTTTTTATTATTGTCAAAAATGACTGAAATCTGCTGAGTACTTTCCTTTTCATTATTATACAAGCAATTAACGCTGAATTTCGTTTCGCCGGTTTTAGCGGCTTGCGCGTCGGTGTGCGTTCGGAAAGACGAACCGTAAGCCGAATAATACAAGGCTTCGAGGATATTCGTTTTTCCCTGTCCGTTTTCACCGACAAAATAGACCTCTTTTGAAAGGAGATCTATTTTGCCGTTTTGCAGATTTCTAAAATTGAATAAAGAAAGCGAAAGAAAAGGCATTAGTTGACAATGTTCATCGGCATAATTATGTGAAAATAATCTTCCGCAGGTTCCGGACGCAGCGTTACGGCTTTCATCGCTTCCGTGAACTCAAACACAACGTTTTCCGATTCAATATTTTTCAGCGGTTCGGAAATATATCTGTTGTTGAACGCGATCGTGATTTCATTTCCGTCATACTGGCACGGAATTTCTTCATCAGCCGTTCCGATATCCGACTCAGGCGACGTCAAAGTGAGCGTTCCTTGTCCGATTTTGAAAATGATGCGGCTCACTTTTTTATCAATCATAATGTCCGTACGCTTCAGAGCGTCTTCCAAGTCATGTTTATTTACTTGAAAATTAAAAGTCTGTTTTTCAGGGATAACTTTTTCGTAATTGGGGAACTGCCCGTCCAAAAGTTTTGAAGAAAATTCGTAATTTGCAAAGCGCACGAAAATCAATTTATCAACGACGGCAAGCGAAATATTTCCTTCATCGGAAGCGTTTTTCAAAATACAGCGCAAAACTTTCGTCGGTACAATCGCGCTTGCAAAGTCGACGCCGTCTGCAAAGGGCTTTTCAATAAACGACAGACGGCGCGCGTCGGTGGCAACCATGATGAGTTTGTCTTCTTTTTTTGTAAAATAAACGCCGGTCATAAAATATCTGTTTTGGTCGTCGGAAACGGCAAAAATCGTTTGTTCGATCATCTGCTTGAATTCCTTTGCGGGAACTTCAAAGAAAGGAACATTATCCGCCGTCGGAATTTCGGTGAATTTATCGCTTGCGATGCTTTTAAGTTGGAATTTAATTTTTTTTGCGGCAGGCTTAATCGTAACTTTTATATCCTGCTGGTCGAATTCGATTTCCCCTGACGGTGAAGATGCAAGAATGCTCATAAACTTATCGCAGAAAATCGTTGTGCTGCCTTCTTCAATCACTTCAACGGGAATTTGCGTAACGTAATTTACCGACGTATCGGACGCCTTTATCGTCAGCGTATTGTTTTGCGCAATCAAAAGAATATTTGAAAGAATGGAAATAGGACTTTTATTGGTAATAATTTCTTGCGCAATCGTAATTTCTTTAATCATCGCGTCTTTGTCAAAATTGAATTTCATAGAATTCCCCTTAAAATTGAAAGGTTTGTTTTTATTTCCCCTAAATTTATTGAATTTATAAATTTAGTAGTAATAATAATAGGTCTGTGCATAAAGTTGAAAAGTATTTTAATTCCTTAATTTATAAAGAATTAAAAAGTTTATAATTCGTGTATTGCAATGCACCGATTATAAACTTTTCCCCTTTTAGCGTATTCATTCCACCTATTTCACTCACTTATCCACAATATCTTACCACAATATTCACATTTTTGTCTTTAGGCGGGAATGTTTTTGGGTGCTGCTTTTGTGCTATTGTGGAATAATGCAGGCGACAAGAATAGGATTATACGGATAGCGATAAAATATTTTAAATTTCTGTCAAGTTTATGTATAACGAAAAAATAAGTGTTTTGCTGTGGATTTCTGCTGACAGTTTTTACTGGAGTAAGAGATTGATGGCGAATGAGGAAAATATATGTTAGGTGGACACACCACTGGCGTACTATTGGGGATAAAAAATGAAAAAAGAATACACAATACCTGAATGGTTTTTAAAATTAAAAAAATATAAGAAATATGATTTAGAAAAGGCTTATTTCTTATGCGAAAAAAATTCAAAAAATGAATTAAAAAAAATTACAAAAAAGGAATTTGTTAAAGTAATAAAAAAATGTAGAAAAGAAAAGTACCCTTTATCTGATTCTGAGATTGAAGACATGAGGTTTATCGATGAGAATATTGAAGAATATTCAGATTCATTACTGGATTTAAAAATTTCATATTTAGATAAAATTTATGATAAAGAAAATAGTAAACAAGAAGTAATAGATCAGAAAGCTCAAACAAATATTGGTCAAACCTCGCTAATTATTGGAATTATAGGTTTATTAGGTGTCGGAGGAATTTTCGATTTAGTTAAAGATATTACCATCATCATCAAAATATTATTCTTATTATATAATATTGTTTTAATTTTTATTTTTTGTATTTCAATTTATTATTCGGTAAAAACTTTAATTCCTAGACCTTATGCTAGACCTAGACAAGATTTAATGAGGAACGGTATAAAAGATAATTTGCGAGATCAAAAACTTGGATATTTTGTTTCCTTATATCGCTCAATTACTTGGAATCAGAGAGTAAATGCTGAGAAAAATAGCTTTATGAATAAAAGTCAAAAACTATTTGGTATTGGATTAGTTTTATTAGCATTTAATGTGATATTTTTTACAATAATTTTAGTTTTCTTTTCTAAAAAATGATAAGTCAAATTTTATTTATATAATAAAAAATATTTTTTAGATAAAGGACCAATAAATATATAAATACGCCTAACACCGTTTTCAAAGCTGACAAACGGACAAGCCGTTTGCGGTTTAAAACAATGTTAGAACTACTGTGATTTTAAGCATTTATAGTTTTATAAGTATTTTATTTTATAATTTTTATGCTATAATTGAAATATGAGTAAATTCGCTACAGCTTATTTAAGCAATGATGGTTCCTACACATTATTTTCTTTTAATAAGACTCGATTAAAATTTGTAG
>JBQNBN010000027.1:0-30348 GCA_052169915.1 Treponema sp. | reverse complement strand
GGCGAAGCTCAAAAGCCTTACGGCTTTCTCGCTTCTTGCAGCTTATCCGCCGCCCTGTTATGGCGACAGGCTAACGGTTTGCTTTTTAGGAAAAAAAGATGGGAATAGTTTATGTTTTAACAAATGATGCAATGCCAGGAATAATAAAAATTGGTATTACAGAAGAATCTGTAGAGGCAAGAATTAAAAGTTTAGATAATACATCTCTTCCGCTTCCTTTTAGATTTTATTTTGCAATTGAAAGCAAACGCTACAAAGATATTGAGAAACATGTACATGATGCTTTTTCAGCATTTAGGATTAGAGAAAATCGTGAATTCTTTAAGATTGATCCAGAAAGAGCTGTTTCTGCCTTAAAAATTTCTGGCGACAACGAAATAAAAATTTCAAATAAAATGATAGATTCAGAAGGTACAGAAATAGAAGAAAAAATAACTCCATCGAGAAGAACTGGAAAAAGATTCTCATTTGCTTCAATAAATATTCCTGTAGGTACAGAATTAACATTTACTCGGAATGAAGAAATAAAATGTACAGTAATTCCTGATGATAAAGTCGAATATGAAAATAATCAGTATTCTCTTTCCCGTTTAGCAGATAAACTTTTAAGAGAATTAGGATATGATTGGAAATCTGTACAAGGTTCAAATTTCTTTGAATATAATGGAAAAACTTTGTATCAAATAAAAAAGGATTTAGTAGATGATGAATCTGAAGAATCTGATGAAGACACAATATAAATAAGGAAACTTTTTAATCGAGGCAAGACCGCTACGGTACAACCAGCAGTTATGTGGACTGCTCTCCTTAGTAGCATCGAGGTTAAAATTGGATAAAGAACATTTGTTTCATTATACACGTTCAGAAAATTACAGAAAAATATTAGATGAGCAAACTTTATTATTTAATAATATTCATAAAACAAATGACTCTTACGAAAATAAAAAGTTCGATTTTTTTGATATAACGGAAATTAGAAAAGATGAGAAATCTTATGAAACTGATGATAAAAAAAGATGGTTCTTTAATCAATTAAATCGTATAAAAAATAGAATTGTTAGATCATTGTCTCTTTCTAAAGGAATTTATAATTTTAATACTTTAAATGAAAAAAATCGTCCTGGATATTTTTTACCAAGAATGTGGGCTCAATATGGAAATAATTCAAAAGGTGTTTGTTTCGTTTTTGATAAAGCAAAATTATTAGAACAATTAAAAGCGAATTTAGATGATCAGTATCATTTTTTCGATGGCTCTATAGAATATAGAGATATTACTGAGGAAACATATTCATTATCATTAGAAAAAATTATAAAGAATAGAAGAAATGAAGTTTTTAGACATATAAACGCCAATAAACAAGAATTGATGATAAAAAATATTCATGATTATTATTTTGTGAAGGATACTGATTGGAAAGAGGAAAATGAATACCGAGTTATAATTATAAATAAAAAAGATAATAAAAATACAGAAGCAGAAATAGTAAAAATTGAAATGGATAAAGTTATTGAATGTGTAATTATTGGAGAAAATTTTGGTATTATTGAAGATAATGACTATTATGAAATCGATCAAAAGCAAATAGACATGATAAGAAGTTTATGTATTAAACATAGTGTGTCATTAAAAAAAAATTTGTCGAAATATTTATAGAAGTAAATATTTAGTAAAAGATTTATTTACTAAAATTGAAGGAATCAACAATCCCGATGCAGAGCATCAGGGTATGTTGTTCTCATAAGGTGGTTGCAGTCGGGCTTTAATTCCTTAGTTACGGCGCATAGTGTCGAGATATTAAACTCTCCGCACGAATAAACACATAACATCGTTTTTAAAGTCGGCAACGCAAGTCTTGACTTGCGTTGCGGTTTAAAACAAAGTTGGAGGGATGCTGCGCACCGCCCCATTCTAAACCACAAAAGACCAATCTATCCCGCTTCATCCGATTAAAACATCACCCCTTATATTCCTTTACTTCTTTCATCAATCCGTTGATTTTTTGTCCGAAACTGGAGTCAGTTTTGATCATGTCTTTGATTTTATTGCACGCGTGCATGACGGTTGAATGGTCTTTGCCGCCGAACTCGTTGCCGAGTTCCGAGAACGTGTATTCGGTGAGTTCTTTTGCAATATACAAGGCGATTTGACGCGGAATGACGTATTTTTGCGCGCGGCTGGAACTTTTGAGATTCGATACGGTGATTTGATAACTGTCAGCGATGACTTTTTGGATATTTTCAATCGATATGTTTCCGACGTTGGGCGATACGTACATATCTTTCAGTTGTTGGCGCGCAATATCGACGGATATTTGATTGTCGATGAATTCCGAATAACCCAAAATTTTGTTCAAGGCCGCTTCAAGGTCGCGGATATTCGTTTCAACGGCGCCTGCAATATAATCGATGACGTCTTCCGGCAGCGATTTTTCCAAAATTTCAAGTTTTTTGCAGAGAATGGCTTTGCGCGTTTCGTACGTCGGCGGCTGCAAATCAAGGCTCATGCCGCTTCCAAGGCGGCTTACAAGCCTGTCCGCCATTTCGCGGATTTCGCGCAAGGGGCGGTCGCACGTAAATATCATTTGCGCGTTGTTTTTGTGCAGTGCTTCGAATGTGTAAAAAAGTTCGTCCTGAATTGCAACTTTATTTTGCAAAAAATGAATATCGTCGAGCAGGAGAACGTCAAGTTTTCGGTATTTCGACTGGAATTTTGCGGGCGTTTTATTGCGAATGTCGTTTGTAAACTCATTCAAAAACGATTCGGCTTGAATATAGTAGATTTTGAGTTTTTCGCCTTTGTCGGCAAATATTTTATTTCCAATCGCCTGCATCAAATGCGTTTTCCCAAGTCCGACACCACCGTAAAGCAAAATGGGATTTGCCTTCAATCCGGGATTTTCTGCGGCGGAAAATGCGACGTTATAGGCAAACTGCAAATTCGTTCCGGGAATAAACGAATCGAAGGTGTATTTTTCATTGAGCGCGGTATTTTTATACTGCGGTGAAGACGCCGGCGCGGATGTTGCTTTTGTTTCTTTCGGTTCCGCTTTAGAGTCATCTTTTTTCTTATCGTCGTCTGATTTTTTGTCCGCCGATTTTTGTGCAGTCGGCTCCTTATTTGTCAGCGTTTCAAAAGAATTCTTGATAATCGGTTTAAGCGCGATGTCTTTTTGTCCGGTGAGCCGTTCAAGTTTTTCCTGAATCTTCCGGACATTCCCTTTTTTGACCATCTGCTGCCATAAAAAGTCTGAGGAAACGGAAACGGTAATGGCGTCTATCGTGTCTTCAATGTATTCGATGTTGAACCAAAGTTTGAATTCGTTTTCCTGCCCGTTATTTTTGTATTCTTCGGCAAGCTGCTCCATCGAATATTGCCAGAATTCTTTATAATTGTTTTCAGACATGGACAGATTATAACTTGCCTTTACTTTTTATTGCAATATAAGTATACTCCGGCAACACGAAATGACCGTTTAGTCTGCTTAATTTAAGTAATTTCTAAAATCTGCAATAATCTTCAAGGAAAAAATAATGTCTGCAACTTACGATGCCGGTAATATTCAAGTATTAAAGGGACTGGAAGCGGTACGGAAACGTCCGGGAATGTATATCGGTTCTACAGGGCCAAAAGGTCTGCATCATCTTGTGTATGAGGTAATCGACAACAGTATTGATGAAGCGATGGCAGGTTTTTGCGATACTGTTACGATTGCACTTGAAAAAAACGATATTGTTCGTGTTGAAGACAATGGACGCGGAATTCCGGTTGATATTCACCCGACAGAGCATATCAGTGCACTTGAACTTGTTTTAACTCGTCTTCATGCCGGCGGTAAGTTCGATAAAGGTTCGTACAAGGTTTCAGGCGGTTTGCACGGCGTTGGCGTAAGCTGTGTTAATGCACTTTCTACATGGATGGAAGCTATTGTTCTTCGCGACGGGTATAAATATTGTCAAAAGTATGAAATGGGAGTTGCGAAGACTAAAGTTGAAAAAGTCGGAGAAGCTGACGGACATGGAACGATGATCCGTTGGAAAGCCGATAAAACGATTTTTACGGAAACGACGACTTATGATTTTGACGTTTTGGCGCAGCGTTTGCGCGAACTTGCCTTTTTGAACAGCGGAATAAAAATCATTTTCCGCGACGAGCGACTCGAAACGCCTAAAGAAATCATCTATAAATTCGACGGGGGAATAAAAGAGTACGTTTTATTCTTAAATGAAGGAAAACCCGTTGTTCCTGCCGATCCGATTTACATTACCGGTGAACAAAATGACGTTATCACTGAACTTTCAATGCAGTATAACGACTCGTACAACGAAAATATCCACACTTTTGTAAACGATATAAACACGCGCGATGGCGGCACTCACCTTGATGGATTTAAATCCGCTCTTACGTCCGTTTTGAATAAATCTCTCGACGCAAATGACAAACTTAAAAAGAAACTTGATAAAGACGAAAAATTGACCGGTGAAGATGTGCGAGCGGGACTTACGGCGATTCTTTCAATGAAAGTGCCGGAGCCGGAGTTTGAGGGACAAACGAAAGAAAAACTCGGTAACACGGAAGTGCGCACAATCGTTGATTCTCTTATAAAAGAAAAGCTCGTTATCTTTTTTGAACAAAATCCTGACGTTCTTGAAAAAGTGCTTGAAAAAGCCATTGGAGAAGCGAGCGCGCGTATTGCCGCGCGGCGTGCAAAAGAAGCGACGCGCAAAAAGACTATCGGCGACAGCTTCGGGCTGCCGGCAAAATTGTCCGATTGTTCGTGGAAAGACCCTGAAAAATGCGAATTGTATATCGTTGAGGGAGACTCCGCCGGCGGTTCGGCAAAGAAGGGACGAGACAGCCATACACAGGCGATTTTACCGCTGTGGGGAAAGATGTTGAACGTCGAAAAGGTTAGACCGGACAAAGTTATGAATAACGACAAACTTGAGCCGGTTATTGCGACGCTTGGCGCAGGATTCGGCAAAGATTTTAATATTGAAAAACTCCGCTATCATAAAATCATCATTATGGCTGATGCTGACGTTGACGGCTCGCATATTCGCACCTTGCTTTTGACTTTCTTTTTCCGCTATATGCCGGAGATTATTGAAAAAGGCTACGTGTACCTTGCAATGCCGCCGCTTTTTAAAGTCCAGCTTGGAAAACAAAAACCGGTTTATGTATACACGGAAGAAGAGCGCGAGGCGGAGTTGCAAAAACTCGGCGACAACAGAGGAAAGGCGAATGTTCAGCGGTATAAAGGTTTGGGCGAAATGGACGGTACGCAGCTGTGGGAAACAACGATGGATCCTGCCACGCGGAAAATGAAAGTCGTAACGGTTCCGGACGCGGTTGCTGCCGACAGGATTTTTACCGTCTGCATGGGAGAAGACGTTGAACCGCGCAGAAAGTTTATCGAAGAAAACGCCGTCTACGCAAATCTAGACGTTTAGCCGTTTGAGATATGCGGTGATTGGTGAGGTACGCGGACAGTTTAAATTTCTTTGCAGATGTAATTGTTTTGCTGTCCGCTGCAATTTTATCTTACAGTAAAATTGCATAAAATGGTCATGTGTTGGAAGGGTAGAGAACTATTAAAGCGAGTTTGACTTATGTCAAACTCGTGAGGGCGGAAAAAGATTATAGCATCTATGAGTAATAGTAACCGCCCGACATGTTCTGAACGGGGATGCCTTTTCCTTCCGAATAATAAGATTAAGATAGGAAAGATAAAATGGACGAGATTCAGACACCCGAAGGCGGGACTTTGATAAAAATTCCGATAGAAGCGGAAGTAAAACAGGCATATATCGACTATTCAATGTCCGTTATCGTTCAGCGAGCGTTGCCGGATGTGCGGGACGGATTAAAGCCCGTCCACCGCCGCATATTATACGCGATGGACGAACTGCATTTAGGTAATAGCGGGCCGACGCGTAAATGTGCGAAAATCGTCGGCGATGTGCTTGGAAAGTATCACCCGCATGGGGATGCATCCGTTTATGATGCGCTTGTTCGTCTTGGGCAGGATTTTGCTCAGCGGTATACGGTCATCACTCCGCAGGGAAACTTCGGAACGATTGCAGGCGATCCTGCGGCGGCATATCGCTACACGGAAGCCAAGATGGCGAAACTTGCGGAAGAAATGGTTTCCGACATCGATAAAGAAACCGTCGATATGATTGCGAACTTCGACGAAACAACTAAAGAGCCGACTGTCCTTCCGGGAAAGTTTCCTTTTTTGCTTTGTAACGGAACGACCGGAATTGCCGTCGGTATGGCAACTAATATGCCGCCGCACAATCTGCGGGAAGTCGCAGCGGCTGTCGGCGCATATATCGATAATCCTGAAATTTCGATTGATGAACTGTGCAATTACATAAAGGGACCGGACTTTCCGACAGGCGGTACGATTTACGGAAAGGCAGGGATTAAAAAAGCCTATAAAACCGGACGCGGAAAAATCACGATTCGCGGAAAGTTTTCGATTGAGACGGCGAAGGGCGGAAAAGAGTCGATTGTTTTTACCGAAGTTCCTTACGGTGTGAACACGACAAACCTTGTAAACCGCATAAAAGACCTTGCACGGGATAAAGTCGTTGACGGCATTGTCGGCGTGAACGATGAAACGTCCGACCGTGCGGGAATGCGGCTTGTTATCGACTTAAAGCGCGGCGCAATAACGAAAGTCATTTTGAATACGTTATTTGCAAAGACGGATTTACAGTCAAACTTCGGCGTAATAAATCTTGCGCTTGTAAAGGGTCGGCCGGAAGTTCTCACGCTTAAGCATATCATTCAATATTTTGTGGAGCACCGCGACGAAGTTATCACGCGGCGCACTCAATTTGAACTCCGCAAAGCGCTTGAACGCGCTCACATTCTTGAAGCGCTGATTGTTGCGATAAATAATATCGACGAAGTAATAAAAATCATTCGCGGCAGCCGCGACACGGAAAGCGCAAAACTCGCTCTCCGCGAGCGTTTTAACTTTGACGACGTGCAGGCGCAGGCGATTGTCGATATGCAGCTCAAACGCCTTACGCATCTTCAAATTGAAGATTTGAAAAAAGAAATGGCGGAGCTGCAGGCTTTGATTGCGCATTTACAGGACTTGCTTGCGCACCATGAAAAAATCCTTGCGCTTGTAAAGGCGGAAACGAATGCGCTTGCGGAAAAGTATGGCGATGAGCGCAGAACGGATATAATCACCGACGAAGTTGAAGAAATCAACGTTGAGGACATGATAAAAGAAGAAGAAATGGTGATTATGATTTCCAAACTCGGTTATCTTAAACGAATTGCCGTTACTTCGTACAAAAAGCAGGACAGGGGCGGCAAGGGAAGCAACAGCGCGTCTCTTGTTGAAGACGACTATATCAATCAACTTTTTATCGCGTCCACTCACGACCATATTTTATTTATAACGACTGCGGGACGCGCTTATTGGGTAAAAGTGCATGAAATTCCCGAAGCGTCGAAGGCGAGCAGGGGCGCGCATATAAAAAGTTTGATTTCAATCGGTGCTGACGAAGAAATAACGACTGTCGTTGCGATAAAAGAGTTTTCTGAAAACGAATATTTGTTTATGGCGACGGCGAACGGCGTTATTAAAAAAGTTCAGACAAGCGAATTTTCAAACGCGAAGATACGCGGAATTATTGCGCTCAAACTTGATGACGGCGATAAACTTATCAGCGCGATTCCGACAGGCGGCACTTCCGAAGTCATACTTGTTTCACGACGCGGAAAGGCGCTCCGTTTTTCCGAAGAGGACGTGCGCCCGATGGGACGCGCCAGCCGCGGCATAAAGGGACTGAAACTCTCCGAAGGAGACGAGGTTGCCGGCGCAATAAAAGTTACGGAAGACGAAGCGATTTTGCTGCTTACGGAAAAAGGATACGGCAAGCGCGTCGCCTTTGACGATTACAGACCGCACGGGCGCGGTACCGGCGGGCAAAAGATTTTCGGCAACATAGAAGAACGCGGCGAAATTATCGGTTTGCTTTCCGTGCATGATTCCGACGAAATCGTGTGCATGACGGGACAGGGAAAGACGCTCAGAGTTACCGCCGCTGAAATAAGCAAGCAAGGGACGGGTTCGATGGGAATTAAAGTTGTCAATATTTCCGAGCCGGATACGCTTATCGGAGTGGATAAAGTTCAAGGGGATAAAGAAGATAAAGATTTGTAATTTATTGTATTATAAGAAATTATGTCGTTTGTAGGGTTGGAAAAAGTCATATTTTCTTTCATTCTATAATGACAAAAGAAATCTAATAATATATAGTACTAGGAGTGGGCAGCCGCTTTTAGGCTGGGAATAGTATTACATCAGGCAAGCCGATCTTAAATAGGTCGGCTTTTCTATTTTAAAATAAAGACTGTTTCACGTGAAACTTATCCACAATTTGTGAATTACTTGTGGATAAATTCATTTTTTTAGTGTGGATATTTATGAAATAAAATAATTTATTTAGTCATCATGTGGAAAACTTTTTTATTCCATGATGATTTTATTTTAAGTTTATTGTTTCACGTGAAACAAGTTGAACTTGAATGACTATCTGAATTTATCTAACTATTTTACACTGCTTTATAAAGTAAAACTTTAATACAGGTCGATAAAATACTTTGTTTCACGTGGAACATATTTACTAACTAACGAATGTAAGTTTTAAATATCATACGATTAATTGTTAGTATAAATCATTTGGAATAAAATAATGAAGCGTGAAAAGAATTTATTTCCAGTTAGTCACTTTGTGATTGAAAAAGTTTTGTGAAAGTTCTGTTGTATGCAAGTTTTGATGATTCTTGCAAATACTTTTGTTTTTGAAATAAAAACTTTCAAAGTTGTGAAATACGTTATCGATAAAGTGATTTTTACGTAGGGAATGACCGGTTGTCAAAATATAGTTGAACTATATAGAAGCGATACGCGGGCGTTGACTAAAGTCCTTCGGGAAGCGGGCGTTATGAATGCGATGCTGATTTCCGGCGATTCGGCGGAAGCGGAGGCGGCATTCAATGCGCTTTTGGATAAAATCGAAAAGCAAAAACTTCTTGAAAGAATAAAATCGTATAAAATCGAAAATGCGGTCAGAAACGTGAGCGGCGATGCGGTAAAAATAGAAGAAACTGCGGAAAACGCGTTTAAAGAGTCGGCGCAATACGGATTCTTACCGATAAAGTCCGACGGGACAAAGGAAAGCAGCGTAGAAAATGCGATGCGCGGCGGCAGAGGCAAAAAAGTTGTGTTGTGGGACTTCGGCGCAAAGGCGAATATCAGGCGGGAACTTTTAAAGCGCGGCGTTGAAGTCATACTAAAAATCCGGACGGCATTATGCTTTCAAACGGCCCCGGCGACCCGCAGGAAAATACCGGAATTATCGCGGAACTTAAAAAGATTATAAAGTCAGGTGTGCCGGTTTTTGGAATTTGCCTCGGACATCAACTGCTTGCGCTTGCAGTAGGCGCGGAAACGATGAAACTTAAATACGGACACCGCGGCGCCAATCAACCGGTAAAATATCTTGCGACGGGCAGAATTTATATATCTTCGCAAAATCACGGCTATGCGGTAAAAAACGAAACGCTGCCGGACGGTGCGGCGCTGAGTTTTGTCAATACGAACGACGGCACCTGCGAGGGAATTACATATACGTCAATTCCTGCTTTCAGCGTTCAGTTTCATCCGGAAGCGTGTTCAGGTCCCTTAGATGCAGATTTTTTGTTCGACGATTTTGTTCGGCTCATGGAAGATAAAAATTATTTTAAGAATTTTAAGGCGGACTGCAGACGCATTGTCGCGGCGTCGTAATTCGATTCGACATAAAAGAATATCTGAAATAGCGGAAAGTCTCTTGGAATAAAACTCCGGCTTTCCCTTTACAGCCGCTTTAGAAAATCTTTTAGAGTTTCTTCGTCTTCTTTTAAAACGCCGAAAAAATCCGCGTCGATTTGTTCCACAAGGGGAACGGCTTTTTTCAAAATCCGCTGTCCTTCCGCAGTCAAAAAAACAGAATTTGCCCGCGAGTCCTTTGAGTGAGTTTTTCTTTGTATAAGAAGTTTTTTTTCAAGCAAGGTTACTATTTGCGAAACGGTCATAACGTCCATTCCCGCCATTTTTGCTATGGCAGCCTGCATCACCTCTTCAGATGTTTGCAGAAGATACGCCAGCGACGTCAGTACGACAAACTGCGGCTGCGTTATATTGAGCGTTTTCAGTTTCGTTTTTATTACCGTATGCCATTTATTGAATGCCCGCATAAAAAGCAAGCCTGTAGAGTCTTCGGAATTATCCTTATATTTGGACGGAAACATACATTACTCCCTTAAAATATTGCTGAATATAAACGTTTTTCTAAAACTAAAATACGACTGCCGGCTCGTTCAATCTGTCGTAAACGTTCATATTTATAGTTTACGATATTTTTGATTAAAACATAAGGTGATAGACAAGTGAAAAGGCACTTGACATATATTGTATGTATACTTATAATATACACAACTTAATTTACAGAAAGCGAGGTATGCTATGGAATTCGGTTTTAAATTGCAGGTAAAGGCGAAAAAAGAAAAAATATGGGAATATTACGCGGTGCTCAAAAACAGATTTATTTGGGAAAAAGATTTAAAAGATATCAAGCTGGACGGTGAATTCAAAAGGGGAGCGAAAGGCGTTATGGAATTAAACGGTTTGCCTCCTATGGAATATACTCTGACTTTGGTGGAAGAAAATCGGCGATTTTTTGATAGAACGCAAACGCCCATGGGAATTGTGCGCTTCGGCCATGAAATTATAGAAGACGGTGCGGAATGCGAAATTCGGCACACGGTAGGATTGGAAAACGCCGACGCTACGTTAGAAAACATCGGTGTATTGCAGCAAATCTTTTCCGATGTGCCGCATTCAATGTTTTGTTTGAAAGAGGCGGCGGAGAACAGTTAGCGGCGTGCGGCAGCTCTGCTTTAGCGTTCACACGGCGTTTTGTGCTGCAGGACGGTAAATTCTCCGTCGGAAAAAATCTGTGCGGAACGGTGTTTTCCAATCAATAAAATCGTCCGTCCGCGGCTGCACTGGATATTTCTATATGAGGAATACAATTACGGACGCCGACCGTAAAAATTTTTTTTAATGTAAGGGGTGTTTAATTTCCAGTCGCTTTGTGTCAGATGTTTCATTGCAAAGTATGCCGCATAAAGTCGTGCCGTCTTATAAAAATTCCTCCCCGCTTTCTACAGTTTTTTTAGCGCGCTGCTCCAGCTATTCCTTTTGAGCGTAAAAATATAACTTTTATTTATAAATGAATTGAATAAACGACGAAAAATAAGTATAGATATTCAACGTTGTATATATGGAGCGCGAATGAAATTATTTTCAATTCAAAAGAAACTGTTTTTGATTATAACATCGTTATTGATTGTTCAATATGCTGTTATAATAGTAAAAGATTACCTGAGTCTGAATGATTTTGCGCATAATCAAATAAAATCCGCTGCCGAATTAAAATACATTGCATTTGAAAACGCAATAAAAAGTTATTCTTTGACCGGTTCCGTTCTTTTGGACACTATTTCGCAAAAAGAGGACGTGCTGGACGCGTTTGCTGCGCGCGATAGAGGGCGGCTCCTTTCTGCGATGGCTCCTTTGTACAAAAATATGAAAGAAAATTACAACGCGCAGCAGCTTCATTTTCATCTTCCGCCGGCAACATCTTTCTTGCGGTTGCAAAAACCTGAAAAATTCGGCGATGACCTTTCTTCTTTTCGGGCGACTGTCGTAGAAGCAAATAAAACGAAGAAGCCGGTTGTCGGGCTGGAAACAGGCGTAAGCGATTTAGGATTCCGCGTTGTGCGTCCGCTTTTTAGTGAAAACGGCGTACATCTAGGGACGGTTGAATACGGCGGCGCGCTGAACACTGCATTTATAGAAAAACTCCGTGAAAATTGCGCGGCTTCCGTTACCGATTGCGGACTGGATATAACGGTTTGCGCGCGCACATTGGACGGACAGTTCAAGCTTATAGGTTCCAATTTTGAAGAGAAAATAACGGATAATCCCGATTTTATAATGGAAAAAACGGCGAAAGATAATTTTCTTACCATAAATAAAGACACTGCAGACGCATTTTATCGGTTCAACGATTTTTCCGGCGCGGCAATCGGCTATATAAAATTCGAATACAGCGTTAAGCGGATCAATGCGGAAAAAAGAGCTTTTTTCTTAAAGTCGATGGCTATATTTTGCGTTGCTTTAGCCTTATTCCTTTCTATAGTGATATTGTTTATTCGCCGTATCGTAAGCATTCCGCTCCGCAACGCTTCTTTGTTGTTGAAAAATATTTCTGAACGCGATGGCGATTTAACGGGGCGGCTTTCCGTTTCCGGCAATGACGAAGTAACTGAACTTTCTTTGTACTTTAATAAAACAATAGAAAAGATTGGGAATTCGGTGAAGACGGTTGCAAAAAATTGTACGGTTATGAAAGAAATCGGAAGCGATCTTGCAAGCAATATGACTGAAACCGCAAGTTCCATTCATGAAATTAGCGCGAATATTGAGGGCATTAAAAGGCAGATGACGAGCCATGCTTCAAGCGTCGTAACGGTCGGCTCTTCGCTGCAGGTAATGACGCAGACAATCGAGGAGCTTGATGAAAATATCGACTTGCAGATGCGGACGACGGAAAATTCGTCCGAGTCGCTCAACGAGATGGCAAAGAGTATTGAGTCGGTTGCCGAAAGCGTAAAATCGAACATGGAGACGCTTAATCGGCTCAATAGAGCGACGGAGGACGGCAAGCGGACGGTCGGCAAGACGGTCATGCTGTCAAAAGCGGTCAACGAAGGTTCAAGCGTTCTTCTTGAGACGAGCGCGGTTATTCAGAATATTGCAGAGCAAACGAACTTGCTCGCCATGAACGCGGCGATTGAGGCTGCGCACGCCGGAGATGCGGGACGCGGTTTTGCAGTCGTAGCAGGTGAGATTCGGAAACTTTCTGAGGAATCGAACGCGCAGGGCAAGAATATCGCGTTGATTCTGCAGGATTTGAAAAAGAAAATCGACGATGTAACGCTGTCGGCTCTTGCGATTGAGCACCAGTTCAATAAGATTTTTGATTTGGTTGAAACGACGAAAACGCAGGAAAACCGGATTATGGCGGATGTTGAAAAACAGCATGCAAACAGCGATGAATTAGTGCGCGCGATGGAGCAAATCGGCAGGATTACGCGCACCGTTGAGGAGAGCTCGGCTGAAATGCTCAAAAGCAGCGCGCTTGTTTCAGGCGAGATGAGTCGGCTTGCGGATATGTCCGACAATATTGCCGGCGGTATGAACGAAATGGCGGGAGGCGCGACTCAAATTAACGCCGCCGTGGAGGAAGTGAATACTATTACGAAAAAGAACAAGGGCGCGATTGATAACCTTTCCGCGGAGGTGGAGAAGTTCAGGGTCTAATGCGGAATTACGGGCGGGGGAGAATGGAGTTTAAAAGATAAGGATGAGTTCCCGCCCTATCGAGATTTTGCCTAACGGCAAAACTCGTGGAAAAATG
Organism: Treponema sp.; assembly: GCA_052169915.1. Classification (GTDB taxonomy): domain Bacteria; phylum Spirochaetota; class Spirochaetia; order Treponematales; family Treponemataceae; genus Treponema_D. The sequence continues at coordinate 16,786 of JBQNBN010000027.1, read as the reverse complement.
TACTGGGGAATGGCGGGCGGTTGCTGCGGAACTTGATAGATTTATCGGTGTACCGCCCGCACGAGATTTTGCGGACTGCACAAATATGGTTTAACATCGCATACTGTTCCGGCAGTCCGCCCCGCTTTTGCTATCGCAAAACCGGTTGCGAAGTTTTCAGTGCAAAATCTAGCAGAAAACGGTATTCGGCCGCCGTCGCGAAACTTGAGTTTTGGGGCGGAGATTTTATGGGTATGCCGCGAGGTTTTGCTCAGCGGCAAAACTTATTGAGACGGGCGGCGCGGACGGTTGTTACGGTGTTTGACGGATTTAACTGGGTGCCGTCCGCTGCGAGATTTTGCGTACCGCAAAACTCGCAGGGAATGGTGTTGCCCACGGAGCGGCAATGCGGAATTATGAATTACACTTCATTTTTTTTCGGATTATAGAAGCGTTGCGGACGAAAAAGTGCGAAAGAGCGGTTGAAAAACGGAAATTCCGCTGCGGGCGTAAACTCCGTCTGCGCCCGATTGCAGCGGAAAGGGCTGGAAGCCGTTGGAGCGGAAAGCGGATTTACAAACACCGGTTGCGCCCTGTCTAATTCATTCCTCTCTCCTAAAAACGACAAAAGCCGTCTGCAAAATGCAAACGGCTTTTTATGGATGCGCGTTCTACCGCAATAACGCGGGTTTTAACTCTTTGCGCGCTCAACGAATGAGCCGTCGCGCGTGTCGATTACGATTTTTTCTTCCGTGTTGATGAACAGCGGAACTTTTACTTCGATTCCGGTGTCGAGTTTTGCGGGCTTGAGCGACTTGCCGCTCGTGTCGCCCTTTACGCCCGGCTCGCAGTACGTAACGGTGCGCACAACGTTAATCGGCATGTCGATGCCGACGGGTTTGCCCTCGTAAAAAGTCAATTTGACTTCCAAGTCGTCTTCCGGCGTGATATAGCCCGCGTAGTCGCCCAGATCGTCTTTGGGCAATTCGAATTGCTCGTAGGATTCCTGATCCATAAACACGAACGTGTCGCCGTCGACATACGAAAGTTTCGTTACGTGCGGTTCAAGGTCGACTTCATCAAACTTTTCGCCTGCGTCGATCCCCAAATCCATCGTTGATTTTGTTACAAGATTTTTTACGCGGAGATTTGTTACCATTCCTGCGCGTCCGGAACGCTGACCGAGCATTTTCTGAACGATGAGCGGATTTCCTTCGTACAGGAAAGCGGTTCCGACTTTCAACTGCGATGTCATTAACATATTATATAACCTCTAAATATTGATTCTAAAGCGGTTCGTAAAGTATATATTTTTTTGTAATAAAAGTCATTAGATTGAATGCGAGGTTCCCGTTTTTTTTAAGGTCGACTGCAAAAGCGGAAAAACCTGCGCGTAAATCGTCGTATTTTGAAAGGAAATCTTTAACTGCGCTTTCAATATCGCCCGCCTCTCCGTTTATAAAAAGCCAGCAGCGTTCGACTGCACAAAAATCTTCCGCGCGGAAATACGGGCGCATTCGTTCAAGCAGGGCGCGCACTTTGACAAGTTGATAATCTTCCGTTTGCGGATAAGCGTGCCACACAAAGGGAATGCCCAAAAGGCACGCGCGCGACAAAGAGTCTTCTCCGCGGATAAAAAGCAGGCGGGCGCGGCATAAAAGCGCGTCCCATTCCGTTTGCGGCATAAAATCCAACGTTTTAAGCGCGAACGGAGAGCCGCATTCGGCGTAGGCGTTCATAAAACTTAAAAACCCCGCTCCCTGCGCCGCAAGAACGCGGAGTTTACCGCGCTGAAACTGTGCAAGCGCTTTGACGACGGGCTTCCAGTCGGCGGGGTAGGTGAAAAAGAGCACGTCAAAATATTTTCTTCGCGTGCCGGAAGGAGTTTGCGTGTCTGAGCAGGGCTGCGGAGAGCAAACGGCGCTTGTCCAGCCGGTTTGGCTGCAATTTTCTTCTATTATATGAGCCGCTTCTCCGGTCAATCGGTGCAGTTTTTTGCGTTCGGCTTTTTCCAATCCGCGCATAAATCCCTCGTCCAAAATCAAGCCGCCGGTTTTGTCCGTAAAGCCCGGCATAAAATTGATTTTCGTAACGCGCGCCGAACGCGTCAGAGAGTCAAGTTTATGGAAGGTTTCCGCGTAATCCTCCGCGCTTAGATAGTCGAGCATGACGATATGAACGGGGCGGGGGACTTTGATGTCGAACAGCAGCGTTTCAAGCCAATCGGGACGCCCGCACTGAAAGCACTCGATGATTATGTGCGGCGGATTTTTTTGAAACGCGTCGAGGCAAAGCGAATCGGCATTCCAGTCGTATATTTCCCATCCATTGACGACTTGAAAGGGCTTGTGCGCGTTCACCGGCGGAAAAAGCGCGGCGAATGCAGTCAAATTGTCCGTGATTATGCGGAGTTTTATCTGAGGAAAATTGTTTGCGGGATCGGCGCAGACTTCGTCCAGCGCGCGAGCCAATCGGTACGCTGTGCCGATGTCCCCGAAATTGTCCACCACCTTGCACAGCAGCGTTAAGTCGATTTTGGCTTGCATTTGTTTCAATCCTTCTTATAATTTTCTTATATCTTTCGTATAATATTGACTAAAAGCAATAAATAACAGATATTTATATCGATTTTGGAGGTTTAAGCAATGAAAACCAAAATATTTATATGCGCGGCGTTCGCTGCATTTTTGATCGCCTCGTGCAAAAACAACTACGAACAGGACGGAGATTTTGCCCGTAAGCCGGTGCCCGTTGCCGGTATTTCTATTGAGACGGCAGGGAATTCCAATTCTATTTCTTTGGTAAGCGGAACGACATATACGCTGCGCGCGAAGGTTTTGCCTTTGCAGGCGACTGATAAAAAACTCACATATTCATCGACATCTGCAACGGTCGCTTCCATAGATGAAAACGGACTTATCACAGCCTGCGGCGCGGGAACGGCAAAAATTACGGTCAAAGCCGCAAACAAGACGAAAACGATAACCGTAACCGTTACCGAGGCGCGCGTAGACGTTGCGGGAATTGCCGTTAAGCCTGAAGACGAAAACGTTTCGATTGTAAAAGGTGGGACTTACCGCTTGAGCGCGTCCGTAACTCCGGAAAATGCAACGAATAAATCGCTCGCGTATTTTTCCGGCGATGCGGATATTGCATCCGTCGACGCAAGCGGCTTGATTACCGCTCGTATGGTCGGCAATACGACTGTTTCGATCAGCGCAGAGAACAACATAACAAAGACCGTAAACGTCGTTGTTACCGAATCCGAAATTGCCGTTACAGGCATTGAAGTTGAGACTCCTCTTCCTGCCGACCCGATTCGGCTGAATCTCGGAGACACGTATACGCTGAATGCAAAAGCGATGCCCGATACTGCAACCAATAAAACATTGCGGTATTCGTTTGCGCCGGAAAATATTGTTTCCATCAATGAAAACGGCGTGCTTACTGCCCTTGCGGAAGGAAAAACGACTCTCACAATTACGACTGCTAATGGCATTTCAAAGACAATAAATATTGAAGTGAGCGTTGTGCACGTTACGGATATTGTGTTCGACCCGCCGCTTCCGGCGGAGCCTGTCCGCTTGGTTATCGGCGAGACCTACACGCTGAAGGCAAAAGCGATACCTGACAACGCAACGAATAAAACTTTGCAATTTACCACATCCAATTCTTCTAAGGCGTGGCTTTACGGCGATGGCAACAGCAGCGTAAAAGCGGAAGCCGACGGCGAAGCGACTGTAACGGTAAGCTCCGTAAGCGATCCTTCCGTAAAAAAAGAAATCCGGTTTGTTATTACAAAGAAGCCGGAGATTCAAGTTGAGACAAAATCCTTACAAGCTGAAAGCGCAGGCGGCGGAACGTCTCTTACCGTTAAAACCTTGTACGGAAAACTCGATTATACGCCGAAAGTCGTTGGGGGAGGGAAAAAGTGGGTGAAGTACGCCGATAAGGACACCTCGAATCCAAGTGAAGACGCAGTACGCTTGACCGTTACGGCAAACAAAACAGTGTGGGAGAGAACTGCATATATCAAATTTAAGGGAGCTGACGGCAACTATATTAAAAGCGGTGAAAAAGGTCCCGACAAGAAGTATAAGGACTTGGAAGTAAAACTTACCCAAAAGAAGAACGAGCATCCGGTTGTAACCATAAAATGGGTTTATGGAATTGGCGAGCCGCAGCAGAGCGAAAAAGAAAAAATTGAGATTCCGAATATATATCCTAAAAAATACTGGGATGATTCTTACGTATTCTTTTGGAATGAATCTACGTCGACAAAGTGGTTTAATAACAGAAAAGCGAACAACTTGGGTATATCCACGCCAGATGGAGGCGATACCAATCAATGCTGGGCTAAAACTTCTGCAAATATGTTGCAGTGGTGGTTTGAACAGAATGAAAGCAATATCAATCTGTTCAAAACGAAAAAAGGTATAACGGGCTCGGCAGCGGATGCGTATCAGCATTTTTATAAGCGAGGACTTGATGATAAGCAGGAAAAAGAGAAAACTTATATAGCAAATGTCTTTAGAACAAAGGCGCATAATGGCGCTCAGGGCGATTATATAATGAGCGGAATTATGTGGTATCTTTTTGGCAATGACAGTCTGAAAAAATACCGCAACTATTCACCAGAACTGTTTAAGGATGTATTCAGCAAGGAAGATGAACTTATTGTTCGTCAACCGATTAAAACAAGAGAAGATCTGAATAATACTCTGAAGGAAGCCCTTGATTCCGGCAAAGCAGTTGGGCTTGATATATGGGGTAACGGATATGGACACGCCATAACACTGTGGGGAGCGGCTTTTGATGAACAGGGAAATGTGATTGCTATTTACGTTGTTGATAACAATAACAGGGAAAATCGGATATTCCCTTACGGCATACATTATAAAAAAGATATTTATGCCGACAGCCACGAGGATAACGAAGCGTTCCTCTTCAACTTTCCTAATAATACTTTTGATAACAGAAAGTATGTCGGACAAATAACCACACTGGATAAAGGCGAAGACCTGTGGCAACAGTGGTTTGCTGCACACCCGTAAGCTAAAATTTTTCTAAAAAAAGACGCTCGTTGAGGGCGTCTTTTTTTTATTCTTTTTTTTGTTACCGCTTACTTCCCTGACTGTTTCATAAATCAGTTAGCAACTGCGGCAGGCAATGCCGCATATTGGAGGTTTACATAATATGAAAAAATTAGTTGCAATTATTGCCGCGGCTCTTATGTCGGCGGCAGTGTTTTCTCAGGAGTCGATGATGAAAGACAATGCCGTTCTTTCCGTAACGAAAAGCAAGTACGGATTCGATATGACCGTCAAAAAGCTTAAAGACGTATTAAAAGCAAAGGGCTTGCCGGTATTCGCGGAATTCGATCATCAGAAAAATGCAAAGGAAGTCGGGCTTGTCATGCCGCCGACTACGGTTATTGTGTTCGGTAATCCTAAAGCGGGGACGCAGCTCATGCTGAAGGAGCCGCTTGTTTCTCTTGATCTGCCGATGAAAATCAGCGTGATAGAAAACAAGGATAAGAGCGTTTCAATGGTTTTCACGAACACGGATGAGCTCGCCCGAAAATATAATTTTCAAGACGAGATGATGCTGTCCAAAATGCAGATGTTGATGGAAAATATCATCGCTTCAGTCAACGAATAAGTTTGTTTGCGGCAGGGGACTGGAAAAAAACTGCTTCAGGACGAGGCGGTTTTCCGTGATGCCCCTTGCTGCGCATAAAATGCGTTTTCCCGCAGGCAACTGCTTCCGCTATTGTCTGCGGAGCTTTCCTGCAAATCGCATGTTTCCATGTATGTGCGTTGCTGCGGCGTTCAATCTCCGCTTGCGTGCGGTGGAGAAACTAGTTGCTGCAGCGCGTTTAGTAGGACGTCTTATCCGCCGCTTCTTTCTTTCCTTCCAATTTTTCTAAAAAGCGTATCATCTCTTTGTTTTCTTTTTCGCGGGCATAATCTACTGCGGTTTTTCCAAATTCGTTTACTATGTCCGCTGTCGCGCCGTGCGCGTATAAAGCCGACGTGTAATCATTCGGATTTCCTTGTTCGATTGAGCGCATAAACGCCGTTTTACCGGAGTGTGAAATATAATTTATGTCCGTATCGATTTTTTGCGTGATAAGAAAATCCAGAATGTCAAGGCGCGGATTGTATTCGGTTAGTATAAAAATCGGAGTATCTTTGTATTCTAATGCAGCCGTATCCGTGTCGGCGCCGTTTTCCCATAAAAGTCGAATCAGAGGCAGGTCTCCATACCGCAGCGCGAGGTAAAAACAGCTTTGAGACGACGTGCGCTTGTTTATTTCCGCGCCCCGGGCAATTAAAAGTTCGGCGAGGGCAAAATTATTGTTTTGACAGGCGTACATGAGCGGCGTAGAACCTTTCGCGTCGGCAGTTTTGTTTACGTCCTCGCCGCGCGCGATAAGCAGTTCCGCTACATTTGTTTTATCCATGTAACACGCGTACGCAAGCGGGGTGCAGCTGCAACGGCGGTAGTTGACTGTAAAAGTTTTGACTTGGTTAATATCCGCGCCGCGCGCAAGGCTGCGTTCAAGCTTCCTCTCGTTGCCGCGTTCGACGGCGGTAAAAACCGCTCCTTTGTGTAAGTTGTTGTAGAGTGCATTTATGCCTGTTGCAGCTATAGCAAACAGCGCAAGCGAAGGAAGCGTAAGGACGAATGGAATGCACTCTTTTGCCGAATCAAAGTTTTTGCGCGCCAGCTCAATGAGCAGTTTGATGAGTCCAGCTGCACTGACGAGAACAAAGAGCATTAAAACAGTCGGGAAAGCGCCCATAATTTTTCAAAATAAGGCAAGCTTTCTATACGCGCTTCCGGCAGAGTACAATGTCCTAAACTGCGTATTTCCAGTCGACCTGTCCGCTGCTCGTCCTGCGTTTGAGAATGCCGCGGGAAGTTTTGAAGACGGAATTACAATTCCCACTTTGCAGGAATATATTTCAAATCCGCCGTAAGGACTTCTGAAATCGTCGGAATTGAAGGAGCCGCGCCTTTTTTTGAAACGGCGAGAGAAGAGGCTTTTGACGCGAGTTCCAGCGCCCGCTCCGGCGGCATATTTTGCGCAAGGCATGCGATAAAGTAGCCGGTAAAGGTGTCGCCCGCGCCGGTTGTGTCCGTAACGGGCACGTCGTAAATGCCGTGCGTATAGATGCGCGCGCCGTCGGCATAAATAACGCCGGACTTTCCGAGCGTTAACGCAACTTTTGCCCGTCCGAACGCGCTTTGCAGCATTTCAAACAGGACTTTGGGCGCAGATGAAAGCGGAAGTCGCGTAATATCCGCCGCTTCAACTTCATTGACGACAAAGCAGCTGACAAGCTCCAGCGGCAGCGTATTGATTTTTTCACTGTACGGGGACGGATTAAAAATTATTTTCATGCCGCGCGCATTCGCTTTTGCCATGATGATGCCGATGTTGTTTATTTCGTTTTGCAGCACAAGATAATCGCCGGCGGAAAACGATGAGAGCACGCTGTCAATAAACGAGTCGGAATGCAGCTGATTTGCGCCGCCGTGCAGCAAAATGCAGTTTTTTCCGCTGGAATCCAGCTGAATGACGGTGTGCCCGCTCGGTTCGGCATGTTCTTGAATGAAATGCGTATTTACTCCGGCTTGCGCAAGGAGCTGTTTCAAAAATTGCCCGTCGTGTCTGCCGATGCCGCCTGCATGGAATAACTCGATGTCAGGGACGCCCGTCAAAGCGCGCGCCAATGCAATCGACTGGTTTAAGCCTTTCCCGTCTGCAAAGACGTCCAAACCGCCGGAAGAAAGCGTTTCCCCGCCGCGCACAAAATGGTCTACGGAATACACGTAGTCTATGTTCAACGAGCCGAAGTTTAGAATTTTCATTTTTTTCCTGTAATAAACGAATGTGTTTCGTTCCGGCTCATTCCGAATTTAAAGCGGACGGAACGAAATTAAAATCCCGCGCCGATTTTTAAGCGCGGCGTTATGCAGTATCTTTATGTAGTAAAATGATTTATGGCGCGGAGAATAACATACTGACGCGCGCGCTGTCAAACCGGCGGGTTTCTTTGCCTGCACGTTTCACGGACTATCAAACGCGGCTCAAGAACAATGCGTTTTACTTCTCCGTCTTGCGCTTCAATTCTTTTTAAGAGCCGCTTAGTCGCAATTTCAGCGATTTCTTCGATGGGCTGAGCGATGGTCGTCAAGTTCGGCGATATGACGGCGGCAAGTTCCGTGTTGTCAAACCCGATGACAGAAACGTCGCCGGGAACGGAAACGCCGTTTGCCGCCGCGGCGTGAATGAATCCTATCGCCATCATGTCATTGCACGCAAACACCGCTTCCGGCTGTTCGGGAAGGTTTTGAAAATGGGCGAACGCGTCTTTTCCGCCCTTATAGTGAAAGTCGCCGTTGTATATGAGGTTTTCGTTGAGCGGAATGCCGTGTTCTTTGAGCGCGCGTTTAAATCCTTCCGTGCGCCGAATGCTTGAAGAAATCTCCGCCGGTCCTGCTATGCAGCCGATTTTTGTAAATCCTAATTGAATTAAGTACTTCGCCGCGTCGTAGCCGCCCTGCTCGTTGTTGATAATAATGCGGTCGGCGCGCCCGATGTTTGCGTCCCTGTCCACGATAACGGCGGGAATGCAGGCGGTTTCGCACTTTTGAATGCCGCAGTCAGGCGTTCCGCACGAGATGAAAATAACGCCGTCAACTTGTTTGGAAATAAGCATATCAAGGTAGTACGTTTGGTGCGCCGCGCTGTTGTCCGTGTTGCACAAAATGATGTTGTAGCCCAAAGAAAAACAAACTCTGTCCACCGCCCGCGCAATTTCTGCAAAAAACGGATTTGTGCAGTCGGGAACAATAAGCCCGATCGCTTTTGAATTGCCGTCGCGAAGTCTCCGCGCCGCAGTGTTCGGCTTGTAGTTTAATTCTTTTATCGCCGCCATAACGCGCGCTTTCAGTTCATCGCTCACGTAGCGCGTGCGGTTGAGCACGTGGGAGACCGTTGCAGTCGAAACTCCCGCGCGCTTTGCAACTTCGTATATCGTAGAATTCATTGCGCGGAATTTACCCCATGCACCTTCTTTTTACAAGGCGGAGGAAAGAATTTCGACTGTGATTTTGCACAAGGGGACTTGAGTTCGACGCGTTCAGGAGACATTTGCGGATTCGGAAGTGCGTTTGCGGGGAAGTCGTCTTTTCAATATACTCCGCGCCATGGAATTTATCGACGAAAGACTGCCGGAAAAAGGCGAAACCGTCGCCGTGGGAATGTCCGGAGGCGTTGATTCGACATTGACCGCCTTGCTTATGAAACAGCGCGGCTGCCGCGTTATCGGCGTTACGATGTCGCTCTGGGACGGACTTTTGCCGGAATTGAAGGAAGGGCAGACGCTCCGCGCCGCGTGTTACGGCCCCTCGGAACTTACGAACATAGAAGAATGCCGCGCGTTTTGCGCCGAACACGGCATTGAGTACCGCGTTGTCGACGTCAAAGCGCAGTACCGCGCCGAAGTGCTTGAGTATTTTAAACGCGAATACCGCGCAGGCAGAACGCCCAATCCCTGCGTCCGCTGCAATGCGACGGTCAAGTTCGGCGCGCTGCTGGACGGGCTTTCCGCTCTCGGCGTGGATTTTGATTTTTTTTGCACGGGACATTATTCGCGGATTGTGCGCCCCGTTTCCGGCTTGTGGAATTCGGACAAGCGTCCGTGCATGATTGCCGGAGCCGCCGACGCGTCGAAAGACCAAACCTATTTTTTATACCGAATTCCGTCTTCCGTGCTTGAAAAAGTGCGTTTTCCGCTTGCAAAAGTCGAAAAAAGCGAGGTTTTCGACTTGGCGCGTAAGTTTAACCTTGCGGCGGCGGCGCGGAAAGAAAGTCAGGATTTTATTGCCGAACAGTATTACGATTTGATTTTTTCCGACGCGCCGTCCGTCCCGGGCGACATCATCGACTTGGACGGCAACGTGCTCGGCAGACACCGCGGCATTGAACATTACACCGTGGGGCAGCGGCGCGGACTCGGCGTCAGTTCCCCGCGTCCCTTGTACGTGCATTCGCTCGACGCCGCCCGCAACCTTGTCATGCTTGCGGAAAACGACGACTTAAACGCGCGCTCGCTGATTGCCGATAACTTTGTCTGGCCTGCCGACGTTGCGCCAAAGGAAGCGTTCCGCGCTCACGTAAAAATCCGCCTTGCAACAAAACCCGTCGCCTGTCTTGCAGAGCCGTATATGCCGTCCGGCGCGGATGGCGGGGCGGGGAGCGCGTACCGCATTACGTTCGACTCTCCTCAGCGCGCCGTTGCGCCCGGACAGTCCGCCGTGCTGTACAAGGACGGCGTTATAGTCGGGGGCGGTGTGATACGCAATGCAGAATGAGGACTGCGTAATTCTTAATTGGGCATTATGCATTAGTCGTCTCATAAAAACGTTGTCGGAAAGCACCGTTTTCTGCGAGTTTTGCACCGAAAACTCTGCAACCGGTTTTGCGATAGCAAAAGCGGAGCGGACTGCCGGAACCGTATGCGAGGTTAAACCATATTTGTACAGTCCGCAAAATCTTGTGCGGGCGGAACGCCGTTAAATCTTTCGAACCTTCATAATAACCGCCCGCCGCCGAACATTCCCAATTCCACATTCCCCCTCTCGTTGCGGTGCGGTTAAAATCTCAATATACTCTGCCGGTATGTCTGGTTTTTACGATTTTTATGACATTGCCGTTGTCGGAGGCGGGCATGCGGGCTTGGAAGCGGCGCTTTCCGGCGCGCGGATGGGCTTGAAAACGCTGCTTATCACGCAGTCCGTTGACGCCGTTGCGCGCATGTCGTGCAATCCGTCCATCGGGGGGATTGCGAAAGGCAATATCGTGCGCGAAATCGACGCGCTCGGCGGAGAAATGGCAAAACTTATCGACGCGTCGATGATTCAATTCAGAATGCTGAATAAAAGCCGCGGGCCTGCGGTGCAAGCGCCGCGTTCGCAGGCGGATAAAATTGCGTATTCGCGCTTGGCGCGCCTTGCCGTTGAGTCGATGACGAACCTTTTTACGCTCATGGACACGGTTACGGACATAATCACAACGCCGTCGGACAGTCCCCTGCCGCCGGATTCCGATACCGCAGCGGACAAAAAAGTGCCACGGCATAAGATTACGGCGCTCGTAACGGAGAGGGGGCGCGTTATTTCCGTGCGGGCGGCGGTTTTGACGACGGGAACTTTTTTAGGCGGGCGGATTTTTATCGGCGAATACGACGCGCCGTGCGGACGTCTCGGCGAGGCTGCCGCGGATGGACTTTCCGCTTCTCTTATGCGGCTGGGCTTTACAATCGGCAGACTGAAAACGGGAACGCCGCCGCGCATTCTCAAACGCACTATCGATTTTTCCCAACTTGAAGAGCAGCAGGGCGACGCGGACGTCATTCCCTTTTCGTTTGAATGTCGGCGCGTTGACCGCCCGATGGTGCCCTGTCACATCGCATACACGAATGCCGAAACGCATAAAATCATCGGTAAAAATATCGCGCGCTCGCCTCTTTACAGCGGCAAAATTCACGGAGTGGGGCCGCGCTATTGCCCGTCGATCGAAGATAAAGTGGTGCGTTTTGCGGAGCGGGAGCGGCATCAGATTTTTGTTGAGCCTGAAGGGCTGGAAACCGAAGAGATTTACTTAAACGGACTTTCTTCGTCGCTGCCTGAAAGCGTACAAGTCGACTTTATGAAAACGATGACGGGTTTTGAAAACGCCGTCCAGAGCCGGCCGGGCTACGCCGTCGAGTACGATTACGTTGAGCCGACGCAGCTTTTCCCGTCGCTTGAGACAAAGCGTGTCGCCGGTTTATTTAATGCGGGGCAGATAAACGGTACGTCCGGCTACGAGGAAGCGGCGGGGCAGGGGCTTGTCGCGGGAATCAACGCGGCGTATTACGCTCAGGCGCATCAAGCGCAGTGCGGGCGGATTTTTCCGGCTCCGGAGGACTTGAAAGTCCGTCCGTATTTGATGGACTTAAAGCCGACTGCAAAAGAAAGGGATGCGGAAAGCGGAAAACTTGCCGCCGAATTCAACGCTGCACAGGAGCGAATGCAAAAAGACGCGGGATTTGAGAAGTTCCGCGCGATACCGGAATGGACGCCGCTTGTTATCGGGCGCGATGAAGCGTATATCGGCGTTTTAATCGACGACTTGGTAACGCTCGGCACAAAGGAGCCGTATCGAATGTTTACGGCGCGCGCGGAATACCGGCTGAAACTCCGGCATGATACGGCGGACAGGCGTCTTACGAAATACGCGGCGGCGGCGGGCTTAAAAACGCAAGCGGAACTTTTGCGCGTTGAAGCGAAGTACGCGGAAATTGAGCGGATTGCGGCGGAACTTTTGAAAAATCCTGCGCTGGAAAATACGGGTTTTAGCGCGGAGGCGTGGAACGCCGCTCAAATCGAATGCAAATACAAGTATTATATAGAAAAGCAAGACCGCCGCGTTGAAAAAATGCGCCGCATGGAAAACGTCCGCATTCCCGATGATTTCGACTACGGCGCAATTCCGTCGCTGTCCGCGGAGTCGCGGTTCAAACTTGAAAAAGTGCGTCCGCTCACGCTCGGTCAAGCCGAACGCATTTCCGGCATTCGGACGAGCGACATTATGCTGTTGATGGTGTATTTGAAGTAGAGGGGAAGGAGGAATGTTTGATTAGGAATTACGCATTCCGAATCAAACGACGTATTTTTTCCACGCTTTTTCTACGCGCTTGTAATAAGCGGCTTTTTCTTCGTCGCTGATAAACAGCGCCTTAAATCCTGCAAGAATGAGCGATTTAATTTCTTCCATAGAGAAGCCGCACACGTCGTAGAGTTTCCAATATTCTTCGATGAGTGTCGTCTTAAAAAAGACCGGATCGTCGGTGTTCACGGTAACGAACAGTCCGCGTTCAAAAAAACTGCGGATCGGATGGTCGGCAATTTGCTGCACGATTTTCTTCGTGAACGCGTTGCTGGTAACGCACACTTCAAGCGGCAGCTGCGTTTCTTTGAGGTGCGAAAGCAGTTTTTCGTCTTGAATCGACGTAATGCCGTGTCCGATACGCTCCGCGTGTAAGAAGTTGATTGAATCCCAAACGGATTCCGGTCCCACGTCTTCACCCGCATGCGCGACTGCATGAAAGCTGTCTTTATGCGCTTGCTCAAACACCGCTGAAAAGTCCTTTGCGGGACCTTTTGCCTCCGCTCCGCCAAGTCCTATGCCGATGATGTCCGCACACGGATATTCTTTGAGCAGATTGTAGTTGCGCATTGCGTTTTCCACGCCGAACGTACGCGAAACGTCGAGCAGGAGTTTTATGATGATGCCGTGCTTTTCTTTGATTTCCGCAATTTTTTGAGAAAAAATCGCAATCATGTCTTTGTATTCAAAACCTTTGATGAGAAAGGTGGTCGGAGCGAAGAACGCTTCGCAGTATTTGATGTTGTTTTTGACCAGATATTTTGAAAAGTCGTCGAAAATGAAATTGAAATCATCAACCGACTGGAATAAATCCTGCACCTGCAAAAACGCTCTGATAAATCCGTTTAAATCGTCGTACGTAAAAAGTTCTTTCGCGGCTTTTGCCGTCATTTCCTTGTTGTAGCGCAGTTTGTATAGTTTTTTAGCGGTCTGAAGCGTACAAACCGCTTCAATGTGAAGATGGATTTCCGCTTTCGGTATTTTTTTTAATATTTTGAAGAATTCGTTGCGATTCAGTCTTTGACTCATTTTTTCTCCCGGCGCTAACGCGTGCGCCCTGCATCGTCCGCTGTTCCAAAGATTTAAAAACGACTGCAAACGATACTATTATAAATTCGGCAACGGCGGGGTAAACATTAAAGGTTTTAGAGGTATTCTATTTACGGTACTTTTACGTCAGAATATATGTCAATATAATTTATTGTAAGCGCTTGCAATCTTTTTCCATACATATTCTTTTGATGCAATAGCTTTCATGTTTGAGGCTATCGATTTAAAATCTGTATTCCGTTCAGTAATTAATTTTAAGATATCATTGTAATCTTTCCAGTAAAAGCATTTATTTTGAGTTGTTGAACGATTGTAAACACAATCGAATGCTAAAATTGGTAAGCCAAGATTCATTGTTTCAACTAAAGACGGGTTAGTACCTCCTGCACTATGTCCGTGAAGATATATTACTGCATTAGATCTCAGCCAATTGATATCATAATTATCATATATTGGATTAAGAATATGGATATTTTTATATTTAGAGTAATTCTTTCTTAAGTTAGTGCCATATTTACTTGTTGCCCAATTGCCGACTATTACAAGTTTATATTCTGGAAGATATGAAAAAGCTTTAAGTATAATATGAATATTATTTTCCGGTTCTATACGGCAAACTGTTATAGCATATTTTGTCTTACAGAAAGGATATTTTTCGTAAAGAGCATTGGCTGTAATTTTATATGTATGATCGCCGCCATATGCGATAAATACAGCTTTTTTACGGTATTGTTTTTTTATATAATCTATAATTGCTTTGTTGTCTCCTATTACAATATCAGCAAAGCGTACGGCTTGTTTTTCAGAGTAATGTAGTAACCATTTTTCAAGTAAATTCCATTTATCTCTTTTCCATTCAAGTCCATCTATATTTACAATAATTTTTCCTTTAAATTTTTTTCGAATAAACGGTAAAAATATACATCCGCTTACTCCTAAAATTAACATGACATCAGTATTGAGGGACATCTTCATGGAGAGATAATCATATATTATACTATCTTTTCCATTTGCATCTAAATCTAAATATTTCAGTTTAGCTCCTTTATACATTGCTTGTTTTTCTTTATAGCGTTTACTGGTACAGAAAACAGTATATTCTACGTTATAAGGTGTTGCGTCGAGTAGATTTTCTACGAGCGTTTCAAATCCTCCGTAACAAGAAGGTACTCCAACCGTACCGATAATAGCGACCTTTTTCACCCTCTGACTATCTCCTATAGTGAGCTAAGTTTTTCTAGAAATTCTTTTTTTACATTACTGTCTTTATATTTTTCAGAAACTATACGAGCCTGGCTTCGCATTCTCATTTTTTCATCAATAGGTAAGGAAAAGTATTTTTCGATATTCCTTACTAATTCTTTAATATTTCCGGATGTATATAAATAACCATTATTATCATTAAATATATATTCATTAAGTGCCCCTATATTTGCACCTATCACTGGCAAACTGCATGACATTGCTTCTAGTGCCACTAAACCTAAACTTTCGTTCAGTTTGGTTGGGAATACAAATAAATCTGAATAACGATAAATATTCGCAATGTCGTTATGCATGGGATTTTCAATAAATTTAATTTTGCTCCTGTGTAATATTGTATTAAGTTTAGCTTTCAGTTGCGGTACTTCTTTTCCATAGCCAAGAAGAATAAAGTTATATTTAGGATTTTTGGATAAAAGTTGTTCAGCTGCGTCTAAAAAATCATCCCATCCTTTATTCTTGTCAATTCGTGAACAATATATAACTTGCATAGAGTTTGTATTCACACTACTTTTAAAAAAATTTATCGAATTAACACCGCCTGATGCTGAAATAAATAGCTTCTTTGGATTTGTAATATCGAGTTGAAGTAAAATGTTCTTAAAATACATAGACGGAATAATTACGAGATCTGCATAACAGCACAACTTTTTGAATTGTTTTTTTTCAGATTTGGAGAGTTTGTTAAAATTAAATAAATCTTCTCCATGAAAGTTAATTACCATTTTTTTATGAGCTGTTTTTAAGCGATTACAAAATAATGAGGTAAAGAAAGCATGTTTCCATATGTATTGAATATATATGATATCAAATTTATTTAAACAAAATATTAATGTACGAAAAATATTAGATAATAAAAAAATATATCGAATTATATTGTAAATTTTCCAGTATGACTTCCCCCGTATTGCAGCTAACCTATATATTCCAAAATATTTAGAAGTAGCTAACCACTCAAAAATTGTTTTTGTAAAACTACCGTAATTATCTTTTTTACCAGGAAACATGTTTGTTATATAATAAATCTTTTTCATTATTCCCTTCTTCACCATATATTATTATAGTTGGTTAATTGGTATTAGTATATCAAATATAATTAAATATAAATACCACTTAATATGAGAATTAGTACTACTAATTAATATATGAGGAAGTTTATTTTGAGCTAGGAGATAAAGTTAATATGTATAAATTATTTCCAATCTGGTTTGTTATGTATGTATTTATAGAATTTAAAACTATAGAAAATTCTTTTTAAGCGAGTCCATGTCAACTCTTGGAGTAATCTATATATACTTTCTAAGCCAATATTACTGATCCATGTCGGAGCTCTTTTTATTTTTCCTGACACGAATTCAAATGTTCCTCCGCAACCAATTACATATTTAACACCAATCTCATTAAAATATACTTTATTTTCTTCAATAAACCATTCTTGTTTTGGTGCTCCCAAGCCTACGAATATTATATCAGGCTGAAAATGTCTAATTCTTTCTAAGCAACTATGCATATAGGATTTTGAAAAAGGATATGTTTCATAAGGTGGTGAATATCCATCTATTTCAATATTGTATTTCGATTTTATTTTTTTTACCGCTTCTTCATTAGAATCTTTATATCCTCCTAAAAGGAACATTTTGAATTCATTTTCTTTTGCAAATTGACAAAAATCATAAATAATTTGGCTACCTGATAATTTTTCTATATTTGTGTTGTGTTGTGTTGTGTTGTGTTGTGTTGTGTTGTGTTGTGTTGTGTTGTGTTGTG
>JBQNBN010000026.1:0-30389 GCA_052169915.1 Treponema sp. | reverse complement strand
CAAAACCGCCGCCGCCCCGACAGTCCTCACTCGACGCGGACTTTTAACATCGCCCACGGCATTCACAAACATCTTTTTCATTTTTCACCTCGCTTTCAATTCGTTTGATTTACCTCTTATTCGCTCTGTAATGCAAAAAAAGGCAAATGCGGCGAGGATTTTTTGACGATTTTTTTGCAGTCGGCATTGGAGGGGGTAAACACGTGTGAAGTGCGGTTATTCTTCTGTGTCATTTTGTTTAGGTGTGAATGTAAATCGATTGGTTTTCAAAAATTGTTATACATTTTTAATTGCTGCTTAAATCTTTAAGCCGCGGACTGCGCTCCGTCGGAAGCCGTTGTCATTCCGCGATGCGGCGCACTCTCTCGTCTGAAAACTATTTTACCAGCCGCAACCGCAGCCGCCGGAACAACCGCTGCACCCTCCTCCGCAGCCGCCTTCGTCGTCGTACTCATCATCAAAGGATGAAAAATCCTGTTCGCCCACGGAGACAACTTCCACGTCAAAGGTGAGCCGCATTCCGGCAAGTTCGTGATTTCCGTCAACGGTGATAACGTCGTCATTTATGCCGATAACGCGCACAAGCATGGAACCGCCGTCATTCGTTCCCGCCTGAAAAGACATGCCGATTTCAATAGGCGCATCGGAATCAAACTGAGCGCGCGGCACTTCGATAATCAAATTCTTGTTATAGTCGCCGTAGGCTTCTTGGGGCTCTACGACAGCCTTGAATTTCGCGCCTTCCTCTTTGCCCTCAAGCATCGCCTCAAGCCCCGGAATGAGCGCACCGGTGCCGTGAACGTACTCCAACGGAGCCTTCCCGACGGAAGAATCGATTTCATTTCCTTCTTCATCGCTCAATGTATAATGAATTTTTACGACTGCATTTTTCGTTATCTGCATTTTGAACCTCGACTATACCGGCTAAAATTAAAATCCCGCATCCGGCGCATTATCTTGAATGACTTCCGTAACTTCCGGCACAGCGTCCTTCAAATAGCGTTCAACGCCCATCTTCAACGTCATCAACGCCATCGGACAGCTGCCGCAGGCTCCCGTCAATATCAAATGGACACGGTTTTGATTGTCAATCGACACGAATTCCATATCGCCGCCGTCCGCCTGTAAGTTCGGCCGGAACATGTCGAGCACCGCTTTTACCTTCGCTTCAAGTTTATCGTCCATCGTAATCTCCTTTGTAAAAACCGGAGCGGCGTTTTTTTCGCACGCCGCCCGACAGCTTCAATAAACCGGTTCGGAAACTTCCGTTTGGAACCGGCTGCTTTGAAATGCGATGTTTTAAGTCGTGCTGTTTCAACAACTTAAAACTCGTCAATTTGTTCGACAACTGAGTTATCGAACGAGTCTAATATACAGAATTTCCTATCATTATGGAAGGGAATCGCTCCGCGCTGTCATAACCGCCGACCGGAAAGAGCAGTGTTTGCAGTCGCGTTTATCTTTTATAAAATTATAAATGTAAAACGAATGCCGGCGTGCGCCGGAACTTTGCGCCTCGCAATTATCGCGCAGTTGAGGGAGTTGAAAGCGGGCATCGCGTTGCGCAGCAAAACCTCTTGAACATCATCGCCTCTGCAAACAAATATTCTTCCTGGCCCTACCGGCGTTTAAGAATTCGTGATTAGTTCTTTACGCCGCATATCTCAATTAGGAAATCGATTTATTGCAATTCGTTTTTAATATTGTTATAGTCCGAAAAATATAACGATCACAACTGTTTATAAAAGAAGGATTTGCGGCATTGCGCCGCCGGAGACGACAGGGCGAGCCGCTTTTGTTTTGGGCGCTTGATTTTTATCGGAAGATTGTAAAAGTCGGCATTATAAAAATACGCCGCTGCAAATGCCCTGAGAGCAGAGGGCTTTGGCAGACAGCATATGGGAGGATAAACTATGGCTCAACGGAAAACACGCGGGTTCAGCATCAAGGTAAAACAATTTATCGGATTTTTAGTGCTTTCAATTCTTCTTTTGGCGTCCTTGGCGGCAGTCATCATTCCGCGGGAAATTTCGTTCTTTCAGGAAGCGATGAAGTCGGCTGCGGAAGACGAAATGGCAAACGCAGACCGACTGGTACAAATTTATTTTTCCAATATAAAAAATTCTCTTTTAGCCTTATCCAATCTGGACTTGATACGCTCGGAAGAGGACTCCATTACGTCGTACAAGAATAAAAAGACTGCGTCCGGCAAATCAAAAATGGAGCCCGTCCCCGGAAGCTACGAAGACAAAGTCTTGCAGCTGTTTATCCAGTACAAGGAAAAACTGCCGGTTTTGGATTCCTTATACCTTGCCACCGAACACAACGGCGGTTTTATCCGTCACCCGACGCTCGATCGCAAAGACGGCTACGATTCGCGGGATCGGAGCTGGTATAAAATCGGGAAAGCGCATCCGGAGACGGTCAACGCTGCGGAACTGCGCAAAAACGCGGCGGGGCAGATTGCGCTTTCTGTGATACACGGCGTAAACAACGTAAAAGGCGACTTTAAAGGCGTCATCGGAACAAACATCAGTTTGAATGCGTTGACACAGTTTTTTACGGAACAAACGAACGCGACTGCAAAAATCGTTTTATTCGACAATCAAGGAAAAACCGTCATCAATACGATGGACGACTCAAAAATCTTTGTGGACGCGGCGGAACTCGGTATACAAAACCTCACCGGCTACACTTACGAAAAGACCGGCGCGTTTACTGAAACGGTCGACGGAACGCAATATTACGCGATTATGCGCCCCATCCGCACGGAAGTTTTGCCATTCGGCTGTATCGTTTTTATGCCCACAACGGAACTGCGCGAGCGCGTGCAGTCGACGATACGCTGGCTTCTGTTGGTCATGCTCGGCGCGCTCATCGCGTCTATGCTTTTGGCGTTTGTATTTTCGCACATGATTGTAAAACCGCTGCGGCTTGCGGTGGATGCGCTCAAAAACATTTCGCAGGGAGAGGGCGACTTGACGGTGCGGCTCCCGATAAACGGGAGCGGGGAAGTCGCCGAGCTTTCGGAATATTTTAACCGCACAATCGAAAAGATTTATGCAGTCATTAAATCGATGGCGCGCGGTTCGTCGGATATGGCGAAGACCGGCAGCGAACTTGCGCACAACATGGACGGAGCTGCGGAAGCGATTGACGCCATCGGCGGGAACATCGAGGGCGTCAAAAAGCAGATCATGAGCCATGCAACCAGCGTTCTTGCAGTCGGTTCGTCGCTGCAGGTGATGAAAAACACGATTGAAATTCTTGACGCGAATATAGAAACGGAGGCGGAAGCGGTTGCCGAGTCGTCCGAGGCTGTTGAATTCATGGTGTCAAACATCAAAAACGCGAATACGGTCATTCAAAATAATTTAAAGTCGCTTGAACAGCTGAACACGGAGGCGGATAAAGGAAAGTCCGTCATCGCGGAAACGGTAACTTTGAGCAAGTCGGTGGATGAAAGTTCTGAAATCTTGCTTGAAACCAGCGCGATTATTCAAAATATTGCCGAACAGACGAATTTGCTTGCGATGAACGCTGCCATTGAAGCGGCTCATGCGGGCGAGAGCGGAAAGGGTTTTGCCGTCGTTGCGGACGAGATTCGGAAACTTGCCGAGGAGTCGGATTCGCACGGCAAGCATATCACGCAAATCCTGCGGGAATTGAAGGACAAAATTAAACGCGTCAACGGTTCGGCGCTTGCGGTCGCGCGGCAGTTCGACAGTATTTTTGAATTAGTTGAAACGACGAAGGAACAAGAGCGCATGATTATGACCAGCATGACCGAACAAACTGCCGGCAGCGAAAAAATTGTCAACGCGATGGAGCAAATCGACGGCATGACGCGGAACGTAAAAGACAGCTCGCACCAAATGCTTACCGGCAGCGCGCTTGTTTCCGACGAAATGGCGCGTCTGAGCGCGATGTCCGACAGCATTGCCGGCAAGATGAATGAGATGGCAAACTCCGTTTTGCATATCAACGCTTCTGTAAAAGAGGTGAGCGCGCTGACGCGCAAAAACACCGACAGCATCGCGCTCCTTTCCTCCGAGGTGAGGAAGTTTAAGTTGTAACGGGGAATTGGAAATGCTGCGGGCGGCGGAAAAAGAAGTTTGAAAGATTAAAAGCATGTCCCGCCCGCACAAGTTTTTCTTACGGAAAACTTGCAGTGAACAGTGCCCCCGCACGCCTAACACCATCCCTTCTCCGTCATTCACACACCGTAGCAGCCGCCTACCTTTGAACCGTCGCGACTTTCAGTTTTTGCATAGTTTCCTCACCGGCAAGAAGCCGCACCAATTCCATCGCAAGTTGTTCGGCGGCTCCGGCTCCGCGTCCGGTGATAACCGTCCCGTCCGTCACGAAGGGCTTGTCGCCGACAAAAACGGAATCTTTCATGCAGCCGTCCGCCTTATCCTGTCCGCCGCAATAGTCGGCAAGGTGCGCTTCCATTCCCGGGTAGCACGTCCACTTTTTCCCTGCAAGCACGCCCGTCTTTGCCAGCACGACTGCAGGCGCGGCGCAGATTGCGGCAACGTATTTTCCTGCGTCAAAGCACCGCTTGATAAAATCGGTAAGTTGCACGCACGCGGCAAGGTTCGGCGCGCCGGGAATCCCGCCCGGAAGGTAAACCAAATCCGGCAATTCCCGTCCCGCCGTAAAAAATTCCTCAAACGAACAGTCCGCCTTCATGCAAATATTGTGAGAGCCAGTCGGCATATCTATCGCCGTCTTTCCCTCTGGCGGCACCGCAACCGTCATCACATCAACCTTCGCCCGCCGCAGATAGTCGACTGCCGTCAACGCTTCAATTTCCTCAAACCCGTCCGATAAAAATACAACCGCTTTTTTCATACAGCCTCCGCCGCTTTTCTATCACAGGGACTGCAAAAAATCAACGAAAACCGGACTTCTACCTGCCGGCTCATCGATTCCAGTCGACTGGAAAAGCGGTAAAAAACAGCGAAGAATCTTCCTATAATTAAACTATGAACGTTTTTCAAGTCCCGCTGAAGACGCACGCCCTTTTTGCCGCGCTGCTGCTTTGCTTGATACCCGCGAAAACCGCTGCCGAATGCCCCGTTCCGCCGGAGAAAGCGAAAACCGCGCGGGAAACGCTGATTGCCGAGGCGCAAAAACACATCGGCGCGCCGTATGCGCACGGAGCGGTCGGTCCCAATAAATTCGACTGCTCAGGCTTTGTCTTTTACGTTGCGCGGCAAAGCGTTGGCTGCCAACTGCCGCGAACGTCAAAAGCGATTTACGCCCGCGCAACGCCTATCGCGGACGAGGAGCGGGAAGCGGGGGACTTCGTTTTTTTTAAAACGGCAAGCGGTATTTCTCACGTCGGCATTTTTATCGGGAACGGAAAATTTATTTCCGCCGCAAGCGACGGGCCTAAAACGGGCGTTATCGTGTCTTCGCTCAACGAAAATTACTGGAAACGGCATTACGCCGGAAGCGGCAGATTTTTGCCCGCGTCAAACGCAAACGGTTCGGCTGACAACTCCGGTCGGGACATTCAAAACGAAGAAAAACTTGAATCGAATGAAAGTCGGAATGAAAAAACGAATGAAGACGGCGCGTCTCAAGTCCGAGCGGGACAGATAAAAAGCGCGCGCTGGTCATTCGACGGCGAATTGACTGCGGACTGGTCGCTTTTTACCCGCGCGCGTTTTATGCCGAATTTCCGCGGGCTTACCGGCTCCGCGCACGCAGTCTACAAGGGCAAAATCCTTTCTCCGGGCGCGGGCGTTTTGCTGCGCTGGAATTACGGCGTCAAAGCCTTTCAGATTCCGATTGTGCTTTCCCTGTCGTTCGGGGATTTTGCGCGCGCGTATGCGGGGCCGATTTTTACCGTTGGAACGTGCCGCGAGCCTGATACGGACGAACCTCTCCGCGCGTCGATTTTTCCGGGCATAATCGGCGTTACGTTCAACACTCCGCCGCTCAACAAAGGTGCGGCTCAAGTCGCTTTGATTCAAGACGTGAACTACACGGTTTTTAACGACAGCGATAACGCCGCTCTTGACCCGCTCCGCTCTCTTGCCGCGGGGCTGGTCTTTTCCACCGGCGTGCGCGTAACGTTTCCGCTGTCCCCGCACGTAAAATCGCGGACATAAACTGCATTTCCCCACGAGTTTTGTATTCACAAAACTCGTAGCGGACAGTAACTCCTCTAATACTTTCAAACTCAATTTGCCTGTCCGCCGTTTACGCCGTGCCGTTGACACCGAGCCGCGCGATTGCAGAGTTCGAGAAGGAAAGAACCCGCCGAACAAGTCTGCCCGCAGCGGACTCATGCGCCGTCTATGCGTGCCGACTGCGTAAGAAATTCCAGTTTGCAATATAAATGCCGGCAAGAATGAGAGATGCGCCGAATATTTGCAGCGGAGTAAAGCGTTCACGGAGGATGAATACGCCGGCAAGAATAGACACAACGGTTGAAACGCCGATAAATGACGCCGCGCCGTTCACTCCGAGCCGCGCGATTGCGGTGTTCGAGAGGAAAAACGCGAGCACGGAGCAGCCGAGACCTTGATATAAAACCGCCGCTAAAAATGCCGGACTATCAAACGGCAGCGTAAGTAAGCGCGGAAGGGAATGCTGCAAAACCGCTTCGATGAAGGCAGCGGCGGTAAAAACTACGCTTCCTGCGCCGATCATGACAAATGTAATTTCCGCGCCGGAAAAGGACGCGGCTTTTTCCGCATAAACGCTGTACAAGGCGTATGCCGCGACTGCCGCACACAAAGCGGCATATCCGAGTGCGGAAAAACTTGTTGAAAATCCGGCGTTAAAGACTGTAACAAGTACGCCGATGAGCGTTACGCCGATTCCTGCGCTTTGCGTTTTCAGCGGCTTTTTGCGGAGAATGAGAGTTGAACAGGCGAGCGAGACTGCGGGAATGCACGCTAAAAATGCGCCGCTTTCGGCAGCGGACGTAAAACGAATGCCGAACGTCTCTCCGAAAAAATAAATAACGGGATTAAAAACAGCAAGAGGAATGAGCGGGCGTATATCTTTGCCTTTTACGTTTATTTTGATAAGCCCCGCGCCCGCCGCCGCGGACATAAAGGCAAACGCCGTAATCAACACCCCCAACGCAGAGCATCGGGGTATGTTGTTCTCGTAAGGTGGTTGCAGTCGGGTTTAATACCCTTTGTTAAGACGCAGAGCGTCGGGGTATTAAACCCTCCGCACGAATAAAACGCCATGCAAGCAAAGCGAACGGATTTGCAACTCCGACGGCTCGTCTGGTAAAAATATAACTCAACCCGAAAAGCGTTTCGCAGGCGACGGCGCTCAAAACTCCCGTCATCATTCGCCGGTTTGTATCAATCGTTTTCATCGTTTTATCCATTCAAAAATCCCCTGCGCCAATCGCCGCCCGGCAAAGTCTTTTCATCCGTGAGTTTTGCAAATACAAAACCCGCAGAGGGCGGCAACCGGTCTCAAATGTTCGGACTCCGCTCTTTTCCGCCCTCGACAAACTTACAGCAGGCGGCAACTCAACTCAAGCGCTCAAACTGCGTTGCCCCCTCCGCGTCTTTTCCTTCCTCGTCATCATCTTGCTCGTTTGCCGACGGCAAAGGAGCGGCGAGCGGTAACTCAACTGCAACTTCCAAACTCCGTTCTCCTGTCCGCGTCTTGTTCGTTTGCCTATGGCAAACGAAGGGCAGGCGGCAACTCAACTTTTACTTTCACGCTCCGCTTCTCCGCCTGCCCCCGCGCTTAAACCAACAGCACCGTGTACCCGAATACGGACTCGAACATATCGCCTTTTTCTTTAAGCGCAATTTGTTCGAGGGCAAAATTGCCGTTTACGCCGGTGTGGACGACAAGAGAGTCCTTTATCAGTTCAATCGAAATGCCTGCAAACGACTGGCGGTGTCCGCGGTCGAGCGCGTCGGCAATGCGCAAAATTGCAGTTAACTTTAAAATCGTCATGCGGTCGGCGCGGGCAAGCGCCTGAAACTGCTCGTTGTCCTGCGGCAGCTGCCGTCCGCGGTGGTAACGGGCAATGTACGCGACAATCATGTTTTCAATCTTACTCAGTCCGAATATTTCCGAATGGCGGATAATGTATTCGCTGTGGAGATTGTGCTCGTCAAGGCGGATAAAAATGCCCACGTCGTGGAGGAGCGAGGCAACGCCGAGCAAAAGGCGCGCGCGGGCGTCAAGCGCAATTTCATCTTTGAGCGCATCGTAAATCATGAGGCTGACCGAGTACACGTATTCGGCATGTTTTTCATCGCCGCGGTATTTTCTGAGTAAGGCAAGCGCGGACGCAGTAACCTGCCGGTTGAATTCTTCAATGAGTTCGCGGTTTGGAGCGGCAATTTTACTGATAATCAAACCGTCGCGGATATTCGTTTCCGGCACGACGATTGTCTTTACGTTCGTCAAATTGATGAACAATTTGTAAATCAAAAGACTGATATTAAAAACTTGGGCGTCGCCGTACGGGATTTTAAAACGCGCCGCGCATTCGTCCGCCGTATAATTTTGCAATTCCCCGACAAAACGGTCAAAATCACTCCGGTCAATCGACCACAGCCACGTGGAAATCGGCTTTCCCGCATACAGGGCTGCAAGCGACACATCAGGGCCGACTGCAATAAACTGCTCCACGTCAGAAAGATTAAGTTCGCTTTCAAGCGAGCCCTTCGTATTGCGAATAAACTCTTCTATAAACCGCTGAACGTCGTCAAAGGCGCCCGAGCGGATGCCGGGAGTCAGCCGTACCGTGCCGAGTCGCAAACTGTGCGCGCCTGCCATTTTGCCCTTTTTCATGAGCATCATTTCCGTAGAGCCGCCGCCGACTTCCAAAATAACCGTGTTGCCCTCGCGCGCAAGCGCCGTTTCCTCTTTAAGGCACTCCGTTACCGCAAGGTACATGAGACGATTTTCTTCAATGCCGTCGATGACTTTTACGCGGAAACCGGTGGCGGTGCGGATTTTATCGATAACCGAATCGCGGTTTTTCGCTTCGCGGAACGCGCTCGTCGCAACGACAGTCGTTCGGAACGGCTCAATTCCCCAGCCGGCAAGCTGCTCCTTGAACCGCTGCAGAATGTGCAGACACTGCCGCTGCGTTTCACGGCTGATAATGCCGCCGGTAAACACATCGCGCCCGACGGACGCCGGCAGTTCCGCGTGGTCTAAAATATTTTTTTTGCCGTCCGCCGTAACCTCCGCCACCAAAAGGCGAAGCCCCGTAGACCCGATTTCAACGACAGCTTCCATATCCTCCCCTCGTAAAATGACGGAGGGCGGCTGTTACGAAACTTGGAAACCGTCCCGTAACTCCGCCCTCTTTCAGATTGTCTTCCTCAAATGACTGCCCGACAGCCCAAGACGACTGCAAAAGCCCCGCTTCTCGACTTGAGCGCGCCGTAAAATACGGACTAAAGTTTGTCAATCAGCATTGAACATTTCCCCGACGGAATGGGCAGCGTTTTTTTCTTTTGATCCAAAATGTTGATAGTAAAATAGTAGAGTTTTTCACTTTCCATCTGAATTTCCCAGCCGCGTTTGCTTTTGTTGCTCAAAATCGTGATGAGATTGCGCTTGAGCGACAAGTTTTCAATGCCCATAATTTCGAGGTTCGGGATAATCCAGTCGACCGTTTTACGCGGCAGGCTTATCGAAAGTCCGATGACGTTTTCAATCATCAGAGCGATAGTGGAAAGACCCGCGCTCGCTAAAAAATGCGCGCGCGGCCAGTTGGGATTGCCGGAAAATGAAGATTTCCCTTCGCGGCACGGCAGGTACGCTTCGTATAAATCGCCTTTTTGCTCGTCGTTGTTCGGAATGAGCGCCTCAAGCACGTAATACAAGTGCCGGATTGAACACTCGCGCGCAAGTTCGTATTGCTGATACTTTTCCAGTCCCTTGATGACCATAAAGTTGAACAGCGGAAACACGCTCCCGCGGAATGCCTCTCCGTCCGCGCTGAAAAACGCGCTGTCGGCGGAAAGCGACGGAAACGGATGGTCGGTGCCGAACGTTTCTTTGTTGCTCAAATGCGCCGTCAAAAGTTCGGATTTGTCCGCGTTCGGGATTTCCGCAAGCAGCGGCCAAAAGCCCGCAATCGATTTTTCCGGCAGGCGGTTTTCGTCTTTATCAAGGTCGTGGTAAAAGCCCGTTTCCGCGTCCCACATCAGCGAATTGATACGCGTTTTGATGGAAAAATACATTCTGCGGTACTGAAAACTCAATTCCTTGTCGTTGAGAATGTCGCCGAGCGCGGACATATGCGACGCGCTTACCGCCATCGCCGCGTTAAAGTCGACTGGATAAAAGGCGTTTTCGCGCGGCGCGTTAAACATTTTGCTTGCCGCAATCGGAACTGAGTATAAACCATTTTCCTGCTTGAACAACGCGTCTATCCAACTCATGTATTTCTGCAAAACCGGCATAATTTCTTTTATGCGCCGCTTGTTTGCGGATTTGTGATAAAGATTAAACTCCGCCCACGCAAACAACGGCATACCGATTCCTTCGGGATTGGACGCATCCGTTACAGGCTGATTGGTTTTTGCGTCGTATTGCCAGCGGATAGCGCCGTTTTCTTCCTGCCGCGCGTAAAAATAGTCGATATTTTTGTTCGCGTCGAAATTCCTGTTGGAATACACTAAAAAAAATGAAGATAAAACCGACTCAAACTGGTCGATTATGAGCCGGTCGTTTTCAGGATATAAAAAAAGCCCGTCCGCGGACTTTTCATTCGTTTGGGGATCTATACAATAGTCGGACAACATTGTCCACGTTTTATTGTAAATATCTACAAAATCTTGGTCATAAAAATGAATTTTGGGAAAATCGTGTTTGTTCACAAAAGCTCCTGACGCCTCTCACCCGACGTTCGCCGCAATTATAACATATTTTCGGCGGAAAACGTAAAATTTTTATTTATCGTTTACGCCGGAGGGACGGAAAAAGAGTTTTTATTCGTCGTCCTCGTCGCTGTTTGCGTTTTCTGCAGGCGGATTTTCAGACGCTTCCTGAGGCGCCGGTTCCGGAGCGGGCGGATGAGATTCGCTTTCTTTGATTTCGTGGATTTTTGGAGCGGGCGTTTCTTTGTACAAAAGTTTTATTTCTTCCGTGCCCGCCCGCTGGCGGGATTTTAGCAGCAAGGACGACGTTTCATTTTCGTAGACGTAGCCGGAAGAATTATACGATTCAAAACGCGGGTCGGACTTAAACGCCGTATCGTAAATAAGGATTGAGCGGAAGGGTGAAAGTCCGTTGATGACGGCGTAATGCGTATTTTGCGCAGGGAATTTGACGGAGAGCGTAATCGTGCCGCTGCCGTCGTTTTTATAGTCGATATGTTCCGCGCACGTCCACGCCCACACCGCCTGTCCGTATTCGAACGCAAGAATTTGAAAATGCGGATAGTAAGGATTTGAGTGAACGAGAGCGGGATACAAGTTCGCCAGCGTGGACAGCCCGAATGCGGAGAGTTCCGTCGTATCGTTCAAATACGACGTGATGATGAGCCTGCCTGCGGCAACGTAATCCTGATTGGAAACCGCGCGTCCGAAGCGCAAAAGCCCGTCGCCGAGAGCCGCCGCTTCAAGCACGGAAAGAAAACTGTGATTGCTCTGCAAAAGAATGACGCCGTTATCAAGCGTGCAGGAGTTTTCCAGCAAAAACGCGGATTTTTGCGCGGCAGGCAAAAGCAGTTCTGCGAGTTCGGGATTTTTTTCGTGCAAGCCGGCAAATACTCGGAAGATTCCCGATGCATCCTGCGCGGTAAACGCCGCGCTGTCTTCCTGCGACGTATTTTTCAAAAGCTGCCTGACGTATTTGGACGCCGGATGCAGACACATATAATCTGCGGCAAGCGGATGCGCAAACACGGAAAAATCGGAATTTTCGGCAGCGTCTTCAACCGCTTTTTCCAAATCGTTCAATTCCGACTGCAAAAGTTGGTTGAGTTTTTGCGTATTGCCGAAATAGGGAATGGAAAGATACGTGCCGGCGGACGCGCGCTTCATAAAAGGCGGCACGGAGTCGACGGCAGGTTTATACCGTCCTTTTTCCGCCATCGCGGCAACGTAGGACAAAACCGCCTGCTCAGTCAGAGGCGTCTTGGAGTCCTGCACGGCATTTGCAAACGCAGAAATAACGCTCGCTTTAAGACGCGTAAGGGCTGCCGCGTACGCTTCTTCGGTCGCCCCTTCTTCCCGCGCCGCCTGCGCGAACGTAAAAGTCTTTGTGTTGTCAAAATACGAATACGAAGTCTGCTTTTCCCTTTGCGTCAAAAGGATTTTCTCATTCTGAATTCCCGCCGCGTTCAATTCCCAAAACGTCTGCTTATTCGAAATGCGTATCCGCGAATCCGTGCGCTGCGTAACGGCAAAGCCGGATGCAAGTTCGTACGGCACATATATGGAAGAAACTGCGTCCGGCAGTTCGGCGTTTATTGCAAGCGCCGCGCGGTTCGTATCGTCGCTGAGGGAAAGTGTGAGTTTTATGTCGAAATTAAACGAAAATTCACAGGAAAGGGGAGACGTTTTCCGCCACGATTTTAGTATCAACTGCACAATTCTGCCGTCGACGACTGCCGTTACGGGGTTTCCGTCCCCTGCGGAAAAGTTAATGCCGCTGAACGCCGCGTTCAGTTTGTTTTTTAATTCGGCGCCGCCCTCTTCCTTTGCCGATTTTAAAACGGTTATGCGGAGCGCGCCGATTTTGTCCGATACAATAGAGTCGTTCTTAAACTGAAGAATAAAAATACCGATTATTGCAATGGAGTAAATCGCAAACACAATGACAGACTTTCTTACAATTGTTGCAAACATCCTGTTTGACAGTTTAATTAATGATTAAACGAATTTCAACACGATAAGCCTGCGCAGAAACTTCCGTTTTTGAACAGGTCTAATAAAACCAATCATGGAGTTTTCTAAATGAACATGAAAAACTTTGTTTTAATCGCTGCGGCGGTTTTTGCCTCTTCTCAAATTTCCGCTTTGTCGCGGCAAAAGCGCGTGGAAGTGTCCGTCGAGTCCGCCTATCTGGACTCCGCAGCGGACAAACCTGCGAATATTCTCTTTGCCGAAGCCTTGCGCGCGCACCTTGACGAGCACGACATCGACGGCGCGATAAAATTGTTCGATACGTTGCCGCCAGACCTTGCGGCGGACAAACAGATAAAAGTGCTCAAAGCCTCGCTTTTACTTTCGGCAGGGAGGCTTGAAGAGTCGTCTCACTTGACCGCAGAATTGCTCAAAGCCGACGGCGCTAATCCCGACGTTCTTGAATTGAACGCGCAGCTTGCCCTTGCCAACGGCAACCGGCAGAAAATGCAGTCGGTTTTAAAGCAGATTTTAGCGGCGGAACCGAATAACGCCTTTGCGAACGTCGCGCTCGGAAATCAGCAGGCGCAGGGAAAAAAATACGAACTTGCCGCAAAGTACTATAAAAAGGCGCTCGTAAAAGAGCCGAAGAATGAAGACGCGCTTTTCGGCTTGGGCAGAATGGCGTATTTTCAGGGAAAAATGAAAGAAGCCAAAGAAACGCTTGAAAAACTCCTTGCAATCAATCCGAACAACAGCGACGGGCTTGCCTACATGGGAAAAATTTTCGGCGATGAAGAAAAATATTTGAGCGCGTCGAACTATATGAAAAAGGCGATTGCGCTCGATTCGTCAAACTACGATTATTTTATCGACTTGGGACAGTACGAACGCTATCAAGGGCATTTTAAGGAAGCGGAAGAGGCGTGGACAAAGGCAATCGCGCTTGACCCGTCGTATTTTCTTGCCTACACGTACCGCGCGGGATTGTACGACGAGCAAAACAAATTCAAAGAGGCGCTTGCCGACTATCGAAAAATCAACGAAACGAATCCTAAATATTATTTTGCGCATGAAGAAACGGGAATTCTTGAATTCCATTTGAAGAATTGGGAAGCGGCGCGCAACGCGTTTACGCAGGCGAACGCAATCAGCGACTCTGCCGCGTATAAATTGATGATAATCATCACGTATCTGCGGGAAAACAATCTTGCCGAAGCGAAAAAATATGCGCAGTCAGCAATGCGAAGTTTGAACCGCGACAGTTTGGAGTACAAAATCGTCCGGCTTTTCCATGACCAAGGGGGAGCGAGCGCGGAAAACGGCATTGCGCGCGACCTCGACAAAGAAAGCGACAAAACAAAACGCGGAAAAATGCTCTTTTACTTTGCGCAGTATTACGAACTCAAAAATTTTCCGCAAATCGCGGAAGAGTACTACGCCAAAATCTTAAAAATGCATGCGCCCCTGTTTTTTGAATACCGGCTTGCCGAATGGAGTTCGATGAAATGAGCGGCACGCAAAAAGTCCTCAACTTGAACGGACGCACATTTACGCTGGTCGGGACGACGCACATTTCCGAGCAAAGCGTGCAGGAAGTCGTCGAGGCGATACGGAACGGAAAACCCGATTGCGTCGCCGTCGAACTTGACGAAAAACGCTTTGCGGCAATCAAAAATTCCGAATCGTGGCGTGAACTCAACATCGTAAACGTCATTAAACGCAACGAAGGCTTTTTGCTTTTGGCGAACTTAATTCTCGCTTCATTCCAAAAGCGAATGGGAAAAAACGTCGGCATAAAACCCGGCGAAGAAATGCTTGCGGCAATCAAAACCGCCGAAGAACTGCGCATTCCCGTCGCGATGGCAGACCGCCCGATACAGACGACGCTCCGCCGCGCGTGGGCGAAAACGTCGCTGTGGGGAAAGAGTAAACTGCTTGCCGCCCTGTTTGCAAGCGCGTTTTCAAAAGAAGAAGTTTCTTCCGAGCAGATTGAGGAATTGAAAAACCGTTCCGAAATGGATTCCATGCTCGCCGAATTGTCGACTCAAATGCCGACGGTAAAAGAAGTTTTAATCGACGAACGCGATAAATACCTTGCAAGCAAAATATGGAGCGCGGAAAGCGCATCCGTTACCGCAATCATCGGCGCGGGACACCTTGCTGGCGTTCAAGCGCACCTTGAACAACTTGCCGCCGGCAGCGAAAGCGCCGACGTTTCCGCGATTGCGTCCGTCCCGCCCAAATCACCGTTTTTCAAAATCGCAGCGTGGCTTATTCCCGCAGCGATTATGCTGCTCATTGCCGCAGGATTTTATTTCGGCGGTAAAAACTACGGCGCTGCGCTCGCGCTCCGCTGGATTTTATGGAACGGCATTCCCGCTGCGTTGGGAAGCGCGCTTGCAGGCGGGCACGTCGTCACGATTCTTGCAGCATTTGCAGGCGCGCCCTTGACGTCGCTGACGCCCGTCATCGGAGTCGGTTTTATTACGGGACTTGTGCAGGCGCTCATCTGCAAACCGAAAGTAAAAGACATGGAAAACCTCACCGACGATGCCGGAAGCGTTAAAGGCTTTTACAAAAACCGCATTCTCCGCGTCCTGCTCGTCTTTATCCTGTCGTCCATCGGAAGTTCCGCCGGAACCTTTATTGCCGGCGCGGACATCATAACAAAACTCGGCGCGCTGATTGGAAGGTAGGCAGAGGTAATGGGGAATTCGACAGGCGGCGGAGAAAGACGTTTGAAAATTAAACCGAATTCCCGCCCGCCTGAGTTTTGCCTGCGGCGCAACTCGCTGCGAACGACAATACAAACACGCATTCAAACACAGTTTTTTCCATTCGCTTTCCCTCGTTTGCATTCTGCAGACGTGAGAATAAACAGCCTTTAGAACAATTCACCGTGACGCTGCAAATTAAAAAATTGTCCGCCGCGTAATTATTGAAAAAGAGAAATGAGCATATAAGGCGGAATTTTCGTTACACCGTCGGCCGCCGCAAAATTCTTCGGGTGAACGATATATGACGATTCGATTTTCTTTGCGAACTTGCTTTTGAAGCCCGTCAAAGAAGTCGTTGTGTAGTTTTTGGAAGATTTGACTTCAAACGGATAGATTTTGAAATTCGTCTTGCTTTCATTGGACAGTAAAAAGTCGATTTCAATGTCGTTGCGATGTTTCTCTTGATTGTATTGCGTGTAAAAATAAAGTTCGTGCCCGCCGCACGCAATCATCTGCGAAACAAGATTTTCGTAAATCATGCCTTCATTTAAGGATAATTTGCCGTCCATTATCGACTTGTAAAGCTGAGTGCTTGCAATTTCGTTTTCGCTGAATGCAAGGCTGACTAAAAGTCCCGTGTCGCCCATGTAGCATTTGATCGCCGACGTGTTTTTGTTGAGCCCGAAGCCGACGCACGGGTCGTTGCATTTGTAACAAAGATTGCAAATCATCGAGTCGCCGAGCCAAAAAAGCGGATCGTCGTAGCGGTCGAAGGTTGCGCCTTTGTCGATTTCGCTGAGCACGATTTTTTTTTCGTGCGTCGAAAGGAATGCGGGGACGTTTTCAAACAGCGCGGACACTTTTGAATTGTACCGGCGCGCCGCCTTTTTGATGTCGTCGCGGTAAAGATTTAAAATATCGCGCTTTTCCGCATCGCTTTTTTCAAAATCCAAACCGTTTTCAATATAAGCGACAATGCTCTGCGGCATTCCTCCGACAAGCATATATTCGCGGAGGAGGCGCATAGCGCGCGCGTGGAATTTTTGATCCAAAGGAATTTTCTTACGGTAACATTCGTAGATGTAGTCCAGCAAAACGCGCTCTCCGCGCGCCTCGGCAAATTCTTCAAAGTCCACTGGATACATTTTGAGCTTGCGTTCTTCGGACGGAATGGTGATGTCCTGAACATTTTCCCGAATGGAAATGAGCGAACCTGTTTCGATAAAATCGAAACGTCTGTCGCGCACTAGATATTTTATGGCTTCCCGCGCGCGCGGAAACTTTTGAATCTCGCCAAAAATAATAATTGAATTGCGGGGATAGAGTTTTGTTTTGTATTCGATTGAAAGCGTTTGGTAAAACGTATCAAGGTCGGTGAGATTTTCAAAATTGTCTTTTATTTTCTTAGACGCAATATTGAAGTCAATGAGAATGTAGGAAGCGTATTCGTTTTTTGCAAAATTTTCTGCAACCGTCGACTTCCCGATTCTGCGCGCGCCTTCAAGCATGAGCGCTTTTTCGCCTGCCAGCTCATTTTTCCAGCGTAAGAGCTTTTTATATATTTTCCGATTGATTTCCACGCCGTCAGCATAAGCAGGAAATCTATAAAAATCAATAGTACGCAGAGTAATTAAATAGGAATTTTGCAATAAAACGCATGATAGAGCATGGATAAATCTCAAATAATACGCAAAGTAATGTACGTAAAACTATCCAATAACACGCAGAGTACCATACACCGATGCGGAAAGCGTAATTCCTAATTACGAATTCCGCTTTCCCCTGCCCTTTGCCGCCCCACTTGACTCCGTTTTCCTGCAAGTTTTCGCTAGAAAACTTGCAGCAGGCGGCTCTCCCTCCCCCTCTCTACGTATTCTCCAAGTTTGCCTGCGGCAAACTTGTTAGGGCGGCGCTCCGTTTTATTCTTCAAACAATTTTCTTTGCCGCCCGCTGTTCTCCGCCGCCTGCGTCCCTCCACTCCCTTGCCTAACTCCGTTGCCATGCTTATATTCTATAACATGACAGAAAACGAAATCGACGGCGCCGTTCCTCCGGTAATTGAGGCGGCGGATACGATAATTGAAGCCGCAAACGGCGATGAGAGCGCGGAAGAAAGCGCGCAAAAACCTCCCAAACGACAAAAAAAATCACGGAAGAACGGCGGCAAAAACGAATCCCGCGCAACGGAAATCGTGCCTGCAGAACAACTCCTTCCGAACAAACTGCCGATTGTGCCGCTGCAGGGGTGTCCGATTTTTCCGGGCGTGTTTACGCCGCTTATGATAAACTCGCCGGACGACACGCGCCTCATTGAAGATGCGTATTCGAACGACGGCTGCATCGGAATCGTCATGCTCAAAAACGACGAAGACAGTCCCTCGGCAAAAGATTTGTATCCGGTCGGAACCGCTGCGCGCATCATCAAAAAAATCAATTTGCCGGACGGAGGCGTGAATGTTTTTATTTCGACGGTAAAACGATTTAAAATCCGCCGCGCACTGCATTCCGCATCTCCGATTATCGCTGCAGTCGAGTATCTTGACGATGAAGAAGATTCTACGTTTGAAGTCAAGGCTTTGACGCGCGCGCTCATCAGCGAGATGAAGGAAGTGAGCGAAAATAATCCGCTTTTTTCCGAAGAAATGCGCCTTAATATGGTAAACATCGACCATCCGGGCAAAATCGCCGACTTTATCGCGTCCATTTTGAACATCGACAAAAACGAACAGCAAAGCGTTCTTGAAATGCTCAACGTGCGGCGGCGCATGGAGCAGGTTTTAGTCTACATAAAAAAAGAACAGGAACTTTTGCGCATTCAAAAGAAGATTCAAAATGAATTGAATGAAAAAGTCGAAAAAAATCAGCGGGAATATTTTTTGCGAGAAGAAATGCGTTCCATTCAAGAGGAATTGGGAACGGATTCCGAAGGCAACGCGACCGACTATCAGAAATTCAAAATGAAGATCGAAAGTTTTCACTTTGAAGGGGAAATTAAAGAGACTGTCGACAGCGAACTTGAAAAATTCCAACTGACCGACCCCAATTCACCGGAATATCTTGCGTCGCGCAATTATCTGGAATTGATAACGCAGCTTCCGTGGCTTGACGGCGTGCAGGAACTCTACAATATGGAAAGCGCGCGGAAGGCGCTTGAAGGCGACCATTACGGGCTTGAGGAAGTTAAAAAGCGCATTATGGAATATCTTGCGGTGCGGAAACTCAGGCGCGACAACAAAGGCTCCATTTTGATTTTAGTCGGGCCGCCGGGCGTCGGAAAGACGAGCGTCGGACGTTCGATTGCAAACGCGATGAACAAGCCCTTTTACCGCTTCAGCGTGGGCGGAATGCGCGATGAGGCGGAAATTAAGGGACACCGGCGCACCTACGTGGGCGCGATGTGCGGAAAAATCATACAGGGGCTTAAAATCACGCATTCAAAGTCCCCTGTGTTTATGATTGACGAAATCGACAAGATGGGCTCAAGTCATCAGGGCGACCCTGCAAGCGCTCTCCTTGAGGTGCTCGACCCGGAACAAAACGTTGCGTTCCGCGACAATTATCTTGACCTGCCGTTCGATGTGTCAAACGTATTTTTTATTCTGACGGCAAATACGCTTGATTCCATTCCCGAACCGCTGCTTGACCGCGCGGAAATCATCCGGCTTTCAGGCTACATCGATCAGGAAAAAATCGAAATTGCGCGGAAATATTTGATTCCCAAAAATCTTGAAAAAAACGGACTGAAAAAAGGGCAGGTCAAATACACGAAAGAGGCGCTTTTGCGCATTGCCGAAGAGTACGCGCGTGAAGCCGGCGTGCGCAATTATGAAAAAAATCTTGATAAGATTCACCGTAAAATCGTGACGGAAGCCGTGAGCGAAGCGGATAAAAAATATCTTGAGGCGGTGAAACAGGCAAAAGCGGAGAAAAAAAGCGCGGAGGAAGTCGAAAAGATTAAGGCGGAGGACTTTTTCGACTCTCTGCGTCAGTATGAAATTGCCGCTGCCGACCTTGAAAAATACCTTGACCAGCCCGTTTTTGATGAGAGCGAAATTAAAAAAGCGGACGTGCCGGGCACTGCAATCGGTCTTGCATGGACGAGCATGGGCGGCGATACGCTTTTGATTGAAAGCGTTGCGTTTCAGGGCAAACCCGAACTCATTTTGACGGGACAGATGGGCGACGTGATGAAAGAGTCCGCGCTGATTGCCATGAACTGGGCGAAAAGTCACGCGATTGCCGGCAACATGAAAAGCGCGGACTGGTTTGAGCGCAACTCCGTTCACCTGCATATACCGGAGGGCGCGACGCCCAAAGACGGCCCGAGCGCAGGCATCACGATGGCGACGACGCTTGTTTCACTGTTTTCCGGCAAAACGATAAAGCCCGCGCTTGCGATGACCGGCGAGTTGAGCCTTACGGGACAGGTGTTGCCGATAGGAGGACTCCGCGAAAAGACCGTTGCCGCGCGCCGCAACGGCATTAAAACGATTTTGATTCCGTCCGCCAACGCCCGCGATCTGGAAAAAATTCCCGCGCACGTAAAGGCGGGAATAAAATTCGTTGCCGTAAAACGCGTAGAAGAAGTGATGGAGGCAGCGTTCCCGAAAAAGTAAAACGCCGGCGGCGGAGAGAGGTGCGTGATAGATATAACGCGGCTGCCGCCGGCAGGAAAACTTCATTGTCTGCAGCGACGGTAAGTACGCATTCCTAATTACGAATTCCCTTCCCCCCACATACATCTGCACCTCCTCGTTGTCCGTAAATCGATTTTTCCGCTATACTCCGCGCTGAAATAGTCAGCCCGCGAGAGAAATGCGGCGTAGGCGGGACGCGGCTGCATGCAAATCGGCGCGGAATACAACTGTCTATCTTCGTTTGGGCTCGGAGAGAGGGCAAAAAAATCTTTACGTGAGGAAAATATGGTGAATACGGAGTCGGCAAACGGAAAGGCGGGGTTGATGCCCGATTGCAAGGCGGTTTTTTGCGATATCGACGGGACGCTGCTCAATTCGGAGCACAAAATCACGCCTCTTACGCTTGAAGCGGTTCGCGGGCTTGGAGGTCGCGGCGTACGCTTCGTTATTGTGTCTGCGCGCAGTCCGTCCTGCATTTTTCCTATTTTGGACGAGTACGGTCTTTCCTGTCCGCTTATTTGCTTCAGCGGGGCGTTAATAATGGATGAAAAGCGCAATATTGTCATCAATCGGGGCTTTACTAAGTCGAAGGCGGCGAAAATCGTCAACTTTCTTGAGAAGTCGCGGTTCGATTTGGTTTACAGCATATATTCGTCCGAGCAATGGGTTACGGCGGATACGGACAATGAGAAAATCAAGACAGAAGAACGTATCGTAAGAGTAAAGGCTGAGCGCGGAGATTTGAACGCGATTCGGAGCGATGTAATCGGTAAGATTTTTTGTTTTTGCAATCCGAATGAGACGGCGGATGTTGAACGCAGGCTCAAGTCGACTTTTCCCGACTGTACGGTTGCGTTTTCTTCCGATGAGATGATTGAAATAATGGACGGCGGCATAAATAAAGCGGCGGCGATGCGGGAATTTTGCGCTCTTTATGCGATCGACGAGACGAAGACGGCGGCGTTCGGCGATAGTTTTAATGATGAGAGCATGCTCAATGCCGCGGGGCTCGGTTTTGCGATGGCGAATGCGCCTGATGAATTAAAGCGGCGCGTTACACTCGTTACGGACAGCAACGACTGCGATGGAATTGCGAATGCGCTGCGGAAGATGGGGGTAGTGTATAATGCGTAATTGGGAATTCATAATGCGTAATTATCACTGCCAAAAAATTGCGCTTTCTGATGGCGATAATGTTTTTCATTGCGGGCGGCGAAGAATGGAGTTTATAAAGCTAAGAATGAGTTCCCGCCCTCCCGAGATTTTGCCTAACGGCAAAACTCGTGGAAAAATATACAAGGGAAGAGGCAAGGTAGAGTTGTTTTTTGGGAGAGCGGTAATGGTTTGCTCGCCCCTTTTATTGTGCAGAAATGTTTTTTTACACAACTCCAAACCATAAGCCACCGTTTTCCTCGACTTTTGCCGAATCGTAAACTCGGCAGGATAGAAACACCTCTCCAGCTTTCAAACTGCATTCTTCACTACCCTGCATTTTCCTTCGCTCGAATAATTCTCATTTTTTAATTGCAAAGTTTCACAACGTGTCTTACAATATCTATTACAGTCATTTGTTGTATCAAAAACGAAACTGTAAAAATTAAGCGGGAATGCTACCGGTTCGGGCATTCTCAAAAAGTATTCTAGGAGGTCTAGTAAATGGCAGCAAAAGCGTATATCATAAGTGCAAAGCGTACTGCTATTGGAAAGTTCCTCGGCGGTTTGGCTAATGTTCCGCCGAAGGAAATGGGAGCAACCGTCGTAAAAGCGTTGTTGGAAGACGCAAAAGTAAAACCGGAGCAGGTTTCCGAAGTCATTTGCGGCAACGTACTCGGCGCAGGACTGGGACAGAACATCGGACGTACAGTCTCTTTGGAAGCGGGCATTCCGCAAGAAGTGTGCGCCCACTCTACGAATATGGTGTGCGGTTCCGGTTTGCGTACGGTTATGGAAGCCGTTATGTCCATTCAGGCGGGCTTTAACGAAATCGTCGTTGCCGGCGGCGTTGAATCCATGTCGCAGGCGCCGTATCTTGTTCCGGCAAACACCCGCAGCGGCAACAAAATGGGCAACTGGCAGGCGGTCGATCACATGATTTACGATGCATTGACCGATGCGCGCGCAAATATCCACATGGGCATTACGGCGGAAAATATTGCGGAACGCTTCAATATTACGCGCCAGCAGCAGGACGAGTTTGCGCTGTCGTCTCAGCAAAAAGCCGTTGCCGCTATCGATGCCGGTAAATTCAAAGATGAAATAGTTCCCGTCGTCATCAAAGGAAAGAAGGGCGACACGGTTTTCGACACCGATGAATTCCCGAACAGATCGACTTCTCTCGAAAAACTGGGGAATTTGCGCCCCGCTTTCAAAAAAGACGGTACTGTTACCGCCGGTAACGCATCCGGCATCAACGACGGCGCGTCTTTCGTTCTCGTCGCGAGTGAAGAAGCCGTAAAAAAATACAACTTAAAGCCGATTGCAGAAATTATCGGAATCGGACAGGGCGGCGTTGACCCGCTGGTGATGGGATTGGGACCGGTTCCCGCAATCCGCAATGCTCTTAAAAATGCGTCCATCAAACTTTCCGACGTTGAACTTGTCGAATTGAACGAAGCGTTTGCCGCTCAGTCGCTCGGCGTTATCCACGAATTGGTTGCGGAGCACGGTGTAGACCGCGATGCGTTGCTTAAGATTACCAACGTCAATGGCGGCGCGATTGCAATTGGTCATCCGGTCGGCGCTTCCGGCAACAGAATTTTGGTAACGCTTCTCCATGAAATGCGCAAATCCGGTAAAAAAATCGGTCTTGCGTCATTGTGCATCGGCGGCGGTCAGGGAACTGCGGTCATTGTAAAAACGGTGTAAGGGATGCCGTTGCGGGGCAAAATCTTGCTTTGCGGCGATGAATTTCGGCGGGCGGACAATTTTTTTTGTTTACCTGCCGGAATGACAGTCAAATATAATAAAAAATTATTTGGCATATAAAAATAGCGTGTTATAATTATAACAATGTAAGAAACATTCTGTATAACTAAATGTTTTATGTAATATGGAATGTAATTATAAAAAGATGAATACTTGACAGGAGGTAAATCATGTTATTCAAAACAACTGAGGCACACGAAGCATTGCGCAAGCAGATTCGTGAATGGGCGGAAAAAGAAGTAAAACCGATCGTCTTGGAAAAAGACCGCGGTCCGGTTGCCGATGCGTGGATGGAAGCGCAGGTAAAACAGATGGGAGCGAACGGCTGGCTCGGTATTCCGTATCCGAAAGAATACGGCGGAGCTGGTCTTGACGTTATCAGCTATGCAATCGCGGTTGAGGAACTTTCCCGCGTAGACGGCGGTATCGGCGTTATTTGTTCGGCACACACATCTTTGGGAGCATATCCGATTGCTGAATTCGGCACGGAAGATCAGAAAAAGAAATATCTTGTCCCCCTTGCAAAAGGTGAAAAAATCGGCGCGTTCGGTCTTACCGAGCCGAATGCAGGAAGCGATGCAGGCGGAACGGAAACGGAATATGTCGATGACGGTTCCAACTACATTTTGAACGGTTCCAAGATTTTTATCACAAACGCTCCGAAAGCTGAAACATATGTCGTTTTCGCAAAGAACCCCGACATTCCCGGCACAAAGGGAATCAGCGCGTTCATCGTAGAGAAAGGCGACAAGGGCTTTGACTTCGGCGAGCACTATGATAAGCTGGGTATCCGCACATCCGCGACTGCCGAACTCATCTTCAACGAAGTTAAACTTCCGAAAGACCGCTTGCTCGGCAAGGAGGGCGAAGGCTTCAAGATTGCTATGAAGACTCTCGACGGCGGACGCATCGGTATTGCGGCACAGGCACTTGGTATTGCGCAGGGCGCTTACGAAGAGGCTGTAAAATATGCCCGCACACGCGAACAGTTCGGCAAGCCGATCGGAGCGCAGCAGAACTTGGCATTCAAACTTGCCGATATGCTGACAAAGCTTGAAGGCGCGCGTCTTTTGATTTACAAAGCGGCTGACAAGAAAGAACACCACGAAGATTACGGTCTGGATTCCGCAATAGCGAAACTTTATGCTTCGGACATTGCTCTTGAAGTTGTAAATGCCGCTCTCCAGATCCATGGCGGTTCGGGCTTCATTAAGGGAATGCCGGTAGAAAAAATGTATCGCGATGCAAAGATCACGACAATCTACGAAGGCACGAACGAAATCCAGCGGCTCGTAATTGCTTCCAAGATCTTGGGCAAATTGGGTAAAGCTAACAGATCTTAGTCTGTCTTTCCCATGAAACGCTTGAAGCATATAAATTGTAATCTTATTCTTTTTATATGCTTCAAGTTATACAGTAATGAAACTATTAAGTGTAAGGAGACTTAAATGGCGGTAGTTCGTTTGAAAGGTGATCCGAGAGTCGGTATCACCGGTATGCGTAAGCGCATTTTCACCGAAGGTGATACCATGAAAGAGAAAGTTCACAAAATGGTAGAACAGTTGGTTGAAGTTGAGCGCTTTAAATTTTACAAAGACGTGGATATTAATTCACTTATTGCAATGGCTCCGATTGGAGTATCCGGAGGCCGCGGTGTAAAAGATAAGGAGACGTGGCACTTAATTGAAGATTTGGCAAAAGCTGCCGGCGCTTCAATCGGATCTTCTCGCCCCGCTGCAGAAACGCTTAAATACGTTCCCGTACAAAGATACGTTGGAATGTCCGGTCAGAAATTTAAGGGGAATCTGTATTTTGCAGTTGGTATCTCAGGCGCCATTCAGCATTTAAAAGGTATAAAAGACGCATCTCGTATTATCGCAATTAATAAAAGTAAAAAGGCTCCCATATTTTCTCACTGCGACTATGGTATCGTAGGCGATTTGGAAGAAGTTCTTCCGCTGTTAATTGAAGAATTAAACGCGCTTTCAAAAGAAGAACTTGTCCTTCCGTATCCGAAGATTAA
The DNA here is from genome assembly GCA_052169915.1 of Treponema sp. GTDB lineage: Bacteria > Spirochaetota > Spirochaetia > Treponematales > Treponemataceae > Treponema_D. The sequence goes on along the minus strand of JBQNBN010000026.1, from coordinate 5,269 downwards.
AAAAGCTCCTATTCCGCGTCCTTCTCCGATGGGACCGCGTTACGTGTGCCTCGGCTGCGGCTATAAATATGTACCGGAAGAAGGCAATAAAGATGCCGATATTCCGCCGGAAACATTGTTCGAGCATCTTGATGCCGAATTTACTTGTCCGGACTGCGGTGAAGCAAAAGATCGCTTCATCAAATTGTCTTTCCGCAATAACTAAAGCCGTTTTATCCGGTTAATTATTCTAAGGAGTTAATTATGCACAGTGTACGTGAGATTACGAAAGATGTTTGGTGGGTCGGCGGTCACGATCACCGCTTGACTTTATTTGAAAATATGCATCCTATTCCCAAGGGAGTAAGCTATAACGCTTATCTCTTGTTTGATAAAAAAAGTACGATTCTGTTTGACACTGTTGAATGGACTTCGTGTCCTCAGCTGATGGAAAATATTGAGTTTTTGCTTCAGCAATACGGACGCGAGAAGGTTGACTATCTTGTTGTTAACCACATGGAATGCGACCATTCCGCTTCGGTAACGGCTGTTTTGGACAGATGGGCGCCGACAATCATCTCTACGGAAAAAGGTTTTATGCTCATGCGTCAGTTCGCTTATGATCCTGACAATTATACAATAGATACTGTAAAAGAAGGCGATACGCGCACTTTTGACGAGCATACGATTGCATTTGTTGAGGCGCCGATGGTTCATTGGCCGGAAGTTATGATTACGCTCGACGTAACAAACGGCGTGCTCTTCTCTGCAGATGCGTTCGGTTCATTTATAGCGCTTGACGGAAAACTCTTTGCAAAAGAAGTAAATTATCCCCGCGACTGGCTCGACGAAGCCCGCCGTTACTTGACCAATATCGTCGGTAAGTACGGTCCGGAAGTTATGCATCTTGTGGGCAAAGTGCTCAAACTCGACTTGATTCCGAAAATCAAATACGTATGTTCCTTGCATGGATTAGTATGGGAAGCAGAAAATTTCTTCTATATTCTGGACAAATACCTGCACTGGGCGACTTATACGCCGGAAGAAAAAGGCGTTTTGATTGTCTACGGTTCCATTTACGGAAATACGGAATCCGCTGCGTTTGCACTTGCTGCAAAACTTGTGCAACAGGGGGTAACAAATGTTCAGATGTATGACGCTTCAAATACGCATGTATCTTATCTTATTTCAGAAGCCTTTAAGCTGAGTCATATCATTATATGTTCACCGACATACAATCTTAATATCTTCCCGCCGATTCACGGTTTCTTGGATCACATGAAGCTGTTGAATATGCAGAACAGAAAGGTTGCGATTTTGGAAAACGGTTCATGGGCTGTCAAATCCGGCGATTTGATTCAGGAGTTTATTGAAAAAGGTATGGATGATATGGAAATTCTTAACGAACGTATCACCATCGCTTCTTCTATGAGTCAGGATAAAGATTACGAGCTTGAGTCCATGGCGAAAGCGGTTGCTGATTCTTTGAACGCAACGGATATTTCGTTGCCGGAGGGAATTCCGCAGTTGCCTGCAGATACTATCCACTTCCCCGGAGAAAGAAGATAGTTTATAAAAAACAAAACCGGTCTTTAGTTTTTGAAGACCGGTTTAATTAGAAATTTCATGTGTGCATGGGCTATTATTTTATATACTACTGTGAACACTGATATTGGCATCTAAATATAGAGAACACACGCTGTAAATTCTATATTTTATAAATGCCTAAAATTGAATTGCGGAACAACAAATGTTTGTCCGTAAAATTCCACACCCTTTTACAAGGGTTTTATATGATTATCTTAGTTCCGGTGTATGCCGGAGCGTTGTAAATATATTGAAATTAAGGAGTTATAAGATGAAAAAGATTGGTGTTATCGGCGCAGGAACAATGGGGCAAGGAATTGCGACGGCTTTTGCGTCCAGCGGATATGAAGTTACCGTTTGCGATATAAAAATTGAATGGGCGCAGTCCGGTATCGATAAGATTTCTGCAAATCTTGATAAGCTGGTAACAAAAGGAAAAATGGCGGCTGACGCAGCGGCTTCAGTAAAAGGAAATTTAAAAACAGGCGAATATAAAGATCTGAACGACAGCGATTTAGTAGTCGAAGCCATTTTGGAAACGAGCGAAGCTAAAAAAACGCTTTTTACTACTTTGGACGGCATTTGCAAAGAGTCAACTATTTTTGCGACAAATACTTCGTCGCTGTCCGTTACGGAAATTGCAAAAGGCATTAAGCACAATGTAATTGGTATGCACTTTTTCAACCCTGCCGACAGAATGAAATTAGTTGAAGTCATTTCCGGTATCAATACCCCGGCGGCTGTAAAAGATACGATTATTGAATTGTCGAAAAAGTTGGGTAAAACGCCGGTTGAAGTACAGGAAGGTCCCGGTTTTGTTGTAAACCGCATTCTTATTCCCATGATTAATGAAGCGGCTTTCATTTTGCAAGAAGGAATTGCGTCTGAGGCGGATATAGACGCCGCGATGCAGCTTGGCGCAAATCACCCGATGGGGCCGCTGGCGCTTGGAGACTTAATCGGTTTGGATGTTGTCCTTGCGATTATGGATGTTCTTTACAAAGAGACCGGAGACGGAAAATACCGCTGTTGCCCGCTTATCCGCAAAATGGTTCGCGGCGGATTGTTGGGAAGAAAATCCGGTAAAGGATTCTTTGACTATTCAAAGTGAGGTATAAAGATGAATACAGTATTGCTTGAAGTCAAAGAACATATCGCAACGATAACGTTGAACCGTCCGCAGGCGCTGAATGCGCTGAGCACGGAAGTCTTGAACGACTTGAACGCCGTTCTTGACGAACTGGAAAAAAAGTCCGACGTATATGCGGTGATTGTTACCGGCGCGGGAGACAAAAGTTTTGTTGCCGGTGCGGACATTGCTGAAATGAAAGATAAAAATAAAGCGCAGGCGGCGGAATACGCGTCTTTTGCAAATAATGTGTTTTTACGCATTGAAAATTTCCACTGTCCTGTTATCGCTGCCGTCAACGGTTTTGCGCTCGGCGGCGGATGCGAGCTTGCGATGTCGTGCGATATGCGTATTGCGTCGAACAAGGCGCGCTTCGCTCAGCCGGAAGTCGGTTTAGGAATTACGCCCGGTTTTGGCGGAACACAGCGGCTCGCTCGTCTGATTGGAGCGGGACGCGCCAAAGAGTTGATTTATACATGCCGTCAGGTAAAAGCGGATGAGGCGTTAGCGGTCGGACTGGTTAATGCGGTTACGGAGCCGGAAAAACTGATGGAAGAAGCGGTGCGCGTTGCAAAACTCATTGCAGCAAATGCGCCGATTGCAATTCGGTATTCAAAGCAGGCTATAAATGAAGGTCTGCAAATGGATATACGGGGCGGACTTGCCGTTGAAACGGAAAAATTCTCCGATTGCTTTGCGACGGAGGATCAAAAAATGGCGATGGACTGCTTTGTAAAAAAGGAAAAGGTAACGCAATTCCAAAATAAATAAAAAAGGAGGCAAAAAATGGATTATGCGTCATTGTACAAACAGAAATTGACGACTGCGGAAAAGGCTGCGGAAGTCGTCAAATCGGGGGACTGGGTCGATTACGGCTGGTGTGTAAATACGCCGGTTGCGTTTGACAAAGCTCTTGCAAAACGCCTGCCGGAGTTGACTGACGTTAATTTCAGAGGCGGCGTATTGCCGTGGGAGCCGGAGATTTTTAAAATCGACAATCCTGCAGAACACCTTACGTGGAACTCATGGCACATGCTTGGGCCGGAGCGCAAAACGATTTCTAAAGGATTCGGATATTACATTCCGTTGCGCTATTCGGAAATGCCGCGCTGGTACCGCGAAAACTTTAAAAAGTTGAACGTAACCGTCATGCAGGTTGCGCCGATGGATGAAAAGGGCTTTTTCAATTATGGATTGAGCGCTTCTCATTTGAAAGCGACCATTGAAATTGCCGACGTCGTTATCGTTGAAGTCAATAAGAATATGCCGCGCTGCGTCGGCGGTGTTGATGACAGCGTACATATCAACGATGTTGACATGATCATCGAAGGCGAAAATCCGCCGGTCGTACAACTTGGCGGCGGCGGTGAATTGAGCGAAGTCGATAAAGCGGCAGCAAAGCTCATCGTTGAAGAAATCCCGAACGGAGCGTGTTTGCAGCTTGGCGTTGGCGGAATGCCGAACGCTATCGGTGCCATGATTGCTCAGTCCGACTTGAAAGATTTGGGCGTTCATACGGAAATGTATGTCGACGCGTTTGTCGATATTGCAAAAGCGGGCAAACTTACCGGTTCAAAGAAAGCGATTGATAATGGCCGGCAGGTTTATGCGTTCGCGGCAGGAACGAACAAGTTATACGACTACGTGAATGATAACCCCGCTTGTATGGCGGCTCCCGTATCGTACACCAACGATGCGCGCGTTATTGCGCAGCTTGATAACTTCATTTCAATCAACAACGCGATTGACATCGACTTGTTCGGTCAGGTAAATGCGGAAACGTCCGGCGTACGCCACATCTCCGGCGCGGGCGGACAGCTTGACTTCGTTTTGGGCGCGTATTTGTCCAAAGGCGGAAAGAGCTTTATCTGCTTCTCGTCCACATACGACAATAAAGACGGAAGCAAGGCGTCTCGCATTCGCCCGACGCTTGCGGAGGGTTCCGTCGTAACCGATACCCGCGCGAATACCCACTGGGTCGTTACCGAGTACGGCAAAGTGAACTTGAAGGGACTTTCGGCATGGCAGCGTGCTGAAGCGCTCATTTCGATTGCGCACCCTGATTTCCGCGATTCTCTGATTAAGGATGCGGAAAAACTCGGAATTTGGCGCCGGTCAAACAAACGGTAACATACATCTAAAAACGTAATTGTAAAAAAAGCGCTGACGGAATATCTTTTGTCCGTCGGCGTTTTTTATTTTAGACGAATGGGTAATAGCAGATGGGTGAGCGATAAAAATGTTCATACGAAGCGGAAGCTGTTGCGGGGAGAAGCGCAGTCCAAGCTCGTTTTCTTTTGAAAAACTTACGGAAATTGAATGTCGTCGTGAAAATGCGGCATAAGCGTCGGTTACGTTAAAATGAAAAATAGCGTTTGCCTCTGAAAAGAATATTTTTCTAAACTCCGCCGCTTGAAATTCCTTCTTGTTGAAAATGAGCAGGCAAATTGTTATACTCGGTCTATTCGATAACTTTGTTCTCGAATAGGTTATTGCCCACACTTAGTTTTATGCTTGACAAGGCGGATTTTCGTGTTTTTAAAAAGTCTTGACATATTCGGATTCAAATCTTTT
>JBQNBN010000025.1:0-30516 GCA_052169915.1 Treponema sp. | reverse complement strand
GTTTTTCTATTGCAGCGGAATCGTTTTTGTTACACGTAAGAGCTATATGCAAGGTTTCCCCGTTCCACGGTATCTCACCCTCCAACCACGTATCGGACTGCCATGTAAATATGCACAACTCATCCGTCACCGTTTCCGGAACTTCCGCAAGCACCGCCCTACCCTTCGTCAACGACAACCCGCACAAACTTTTTCTTTCCGGCGCGGAGAATAAACTCGCCGGAAGCGTCGGCGTCGGCGAGCGTCAAAACGATTTTGACGTCGGTAACGGGGGCGGAGTTGACAGCGGCGCCTCCCTGCTGAATGAGGCGGCGGATTTCGCTCTTGGATCCGCCGATTTTCGCTGCGTCAAACAAGTCGATAACGCCGATCCCCTTTTCAATCACCGCGCGCGGAACTTTTACCGTCGGCATTTGGGATTTGTCTCCCTGTCCGCCGAACGCGGCTTTCGCGCCTGAAAGCGCTTTTTCCGCCTCATCTTTTCCGTGAATGACAAGCGTAACTTCATACGCAAGCCGCTCTTTCGCCGCATTTATATTGCCCGAACAAATCTCATCGATTTCAGCAAGCGGAAGGAACGTAAATAATTTGAAAAAACGCGGAACGTCTGCGTCGGCACAGTTGCGCCAATACTGGAAAAACTCGTAGGGACTGGTAATATCCGGCGCAAGAAAAATCGCGCCTTTTTCCGTTTTGCCCATTTTTTTCCCGTCGGCAGTCATGATAAGCGGAAACGTCAGCCCGAACGATTCGTGTTCGGCGTTCAATTCCGTAGTGCCGCCGAGTTTCCGCCGAATCAAGTCGACGCCCGCCGTAATGTTTCCCCACTGGTCGTCCCCGCCGATTTGCAGCGCGGCGCCGTATTTTTTGTGCAGGTTTAAGTAGTCGAACGCTTGAAGGAGTTGGTAATTGAATTCGATAAAGGAAAGTCCTTTTTCAAGCCGCTGCTTGTACGCCTCGAACGTGAGCATTTTGTTGACGCTGAAGCACGAGCCGATGTCGCGCAAAAAGTCAATGTAATTCAAGTCAGAAAGCCAATCTTTATTGTTGACCGGAATCGCGTTTTTCCCGTCGAAATGCAAAAATCCGTCAAGCTGACTTTTTATCGACTCGACATTCGAATCGATTTGCTCGTAAGAAATCATTTTGCGCATTTCGCTCTTACCGCTGGGATCTCCGATCCGCGCAGTCCCCCCGCCGATGAGCGCAAGCCCGCGGTGCCCCGCCGCAGTCAGATGCCGGAACGCAAAATACGGCACCATGTGCCCGATGTGAAGACTTCGTCCGGTCGGATCGCAGCCGACGTAAAAAGTTACCTGCCCTGCATCCATTTTTTTTGAAAGCGCTTCAACGTCCGTGCACTGAGAAAAAAGTCCCCGATCTTTGAGATTTTGCAATGTTTCATTCATTTTTGAATCCTCACTTTTCTTGAAAATATTTTACGGCGGCGCGGACAAGATTATCCGCGCCTTTTTTCATCACGAGCGCCTTGCCGTTTTTGATGACGACGTTCAAGTCCTCCACGCCGCAGAGTGCGACCGGAATATCCGAATAGACAAAGCAGTTTTTGCTTTCTATGCGGGCAGCCTCCCCCGCCCCCGCCGAATGCTTGGCAAAAGCATCCCAACTTCCAACGTCGTCCCACGTAAAAGACGCCGCAACCATAAACGCCCTCTCCGTTTTTTCTGCAAGCGCAACATCGACTGCAATCGCGGGCGTTTTTTCATACGCCGCATTCATCGCGCTCCAGTCCCCAAGCGCGTTTATACCGCCGATGTTCCCGAATGACGGCAAAGGCGACTGGATAAGCGGGGCAAAAGCCTCCGCAATTTCAGGCGTGCATTTTGCAATCTCGGCGATAAAAAAGTCTGACGTAAACGCAAACATTCCGCTGTTCCAATAGCAGCCGCCGTCGGAAAGATATTTTTTTGCCGTTTCGATATCGGGCTTTTCCGTAAACTTCTTAATCTTGAACGCGCCGCTTAAATCCGCCCTGCCCTCCGTTTGAATATAGCCGTATCCGGTTGCAGGTTCGGTCGGCATAATCCCGAAGGTAACGAGGTTTCCGCCTGAGGCAGCCTTGAACGCCGTCTCTGAGTCTTTGACAAAGACCGCTTGCGGTTCGATGATGTGGTCGCTTGTCAGCACGAGGACTGAATGCCGAACGGAAGGCTCAATGAGATTGAGCAGATGACAGCAGAGCATGAGCGGCGCTGCCGTGTGTTTGGGGACGGGCTCTGCGATAATCAGAACGTCTTTGCGGATTTTTTGCGCTTCGTTTCCGCCGCGCGCCTCCGCAAGGCTTTCGCATTGTGCTGCAACTTCGTTTTCAAGCCCCGCCCGCGTTGCAATGATTATTTTTCCGCTCGGATTGAGCGACAGCGCGCGTAAAACGGCGTTTTGCAAAAAAGAAACGCCGTCGTTTATCGACAAAAATTGTTTTGGAAAGTCGGGGCAGGACGCAGGCCACAGCCGCTCCCCAAATCCCCCTGCAAGAATTACAACATCGCTGAACACAGACGCTCCCGTTTCCGCCGCTTTTCAGGACGCGCGGAAAATAAAATGCGGGGCTAAAACCCCGTTTTAAGTCCAGTATATAGAGAAAAATCGCAAGGTGCAATTATCGCAGGAGTTCTGCGCATTTACGCGCCTTCAAAAATAAGGCGGGATTTTGCAGCGTACACGGCGCACACTGAGGCAAGCGTTATTGCAGAGGCTGCGGCAAAAATATACGTTAAGCCTATGAACGCCGCCGCTTTCGATAGGGCAAGCAGCACGGCAAAGGCAGTCAAGCGCTTGACGGTCGATGAGAGAGAAGTCAGCGCGCCGATATACGATAGCGAAACGTATTTTCCAAAATAAAAGTGTGACAAAAACTGCAAGACGGTCATTTCAAAGCAAACGAAGCAGTATAGAGCCAAAAAGAGAACGTTGTTTTTGACAAACGCCAGCAAAATAAGCGCAAGCGCGGAGAAAAATGCGTGAATCAAAAGGCGGGAAAGGCGGAATTCAGCGATTTTAATCCGATAAGCGGCAATTCCGATAATTTGGAACGCAAGATACAAAACATAAAAATATTTTTCGGAAATCCCCCGCTCAAAACACGCCGCCTGCCAAAAATGGTAGTGCGTTTGAAAAAAAATCTGCATGATGCTCAAAAGACTTATCAACACGGCAAGGACGGGAATGGCCTTTAATTCCGTGAGCGCGTCTTTGATGTGATTTTTGACCGAGGTTGAAGTCATTCTAACCGCCGCGCGGACAGTCCCTTCCGTTTTAAAGCGCAAAGCGACGGCAAAAACGGACAGAACCAGCAAGACGACGGACACGACGTAAATTCCGCTTCCGATTTTGCCGTACAAGACAAAGCCGAGTCCCGATCCCAACACCGACGCGATAAGCGCGGCCTGCTGCGCTCGCCCCATAAAGCGCGGCAGATACGAATCGGCTTTGCGTTTTTTTATGCCGTTTATCAATTCCGCGTCCAAGGTGCCCGTGTCGAGCGCGGACGACACGCCGTACAAAAACCACGCGCACGCAATCGGCGCAAGGCCCGCGGCAAAGATGATGAGCGTATAACTTGCAATGAGCACGAGGAGCGAAAGCGCGTATACTTTTTTCCGCGAGAGAATGTCGGAGATAACGCCGCTCGGGAATTCCGAGAGCACCATCGCAATGTTATACACGGCTTGAATCCGCCCGATCTCCGGAACGCTCAAGCCTTTTGAAAGCAGCAAAACCGTCAAAACTGCGTGTGGAATCGTGCGCGCAACATTCGTGAAAACCGTGCACGCATAGTAAACGCCGATGTTGCGCCGTAACGTTTTGTCCGCTCTGCTTTCGTTCATATTTTTATTCCCGATGCCGGCGTTTCAAGGCTCATAAGGACTTCAAACTCCGCTTCTCCAGTCGACCGTATTTGAACGCATTGTAATAGAAGAAACTGCGCTCCGCAATTTAAACGGACGCGGGCGGCACCCCCGTTACGTCATTCAAACTCCATTTCCCCGCCTCCTGCTTCATGAAAAACACCTTTCACGCAAGTTTGCAGAATGCAAATTTGCCGCGGGCGGCATCCCCATTGCGTCATTCAAACCCCATTTTCCCGCCATCCCCTTCGTGAAAACACCTTTCACACAAGTTTTTAGAATAAAAACTTGTTGCGGACGGTAATTCCACAAAATCGTTCAGACTCCTTTCTCCGCCGCCCGCGGCATTGTATTTTTACCGCGATTATCCTAAAATGCGTCATGCAGCAGAAAAAAATCATCCGCGCGGCGTACGCCGCTTTTTCATTTTTGATTTTGGCGTTTACCGCCTCGCAGTGTTTTGCGCAGTCGGAGAGCGCCGACGGCAGCCTTTCAGGTTTTCAGTATATGCGAAAATTGAATTCGGTGTTTGAGTTTGTCCAGCAAAATTACGTTGACGAAGTCGACCCCAAAGTCCTCTATGAAGGCGCGATGAAGGGCTTGATGGGCGCTCTCAAAGACCCCTACACAGCATACCTTGAACCCGACACAATCCGCGACCTTGCCGACACGACAAAAGGGAATTTCGGCGGAGTCGGACTTCAGATAAGTAAGCCCTTCGAGTCGACTGCAGAAAAACCCGCCTACGTGGAAGTCTCCTCTCCAATCGAAGACACGCCGGGGGCAAAAGCGGGAATTCTTGCAGGGGACTTGATAACGGCGATTGACGGAGACGCCACGCCTGAGATGACGATGCAGCAGGTTTTAGCGCACCTTCGCGGAGACGTCGGGAAGCCGGTTACGATTTCCATAAAGCGCGGTAAAAATCTTACCTTTGACGTAACGCTCATCCGCGCGCTCATCGAAGTGCCCACCGTAAAATACGCGATGATTGAAAAAACCGCCTACCTTAAAATAATCGAGTTTACGCCGGATACCCCCGCGCGGGTGCAGGACGCTATCGATTCGTTTAAGAAAGACGGCTTTAAGAATCTGATTATCGACTTACGCAACAATCCCGGAGGACTTATCACAAGCGCAGTCGGCGTTGCCGATAAGTTTATCGACTACGGCCCCATCGTAACGACAAAAAGCCGGATTCAAACGCAGGACAATTCGTATTTCGCCACGAAAAAGGCGACTGAAATCCGCGACGTTCCAATTATCGTGCTGATAAATAAGGGCTCTGCAAGCGCGTCCGAGATTCTTGCAGGCGCGCTTAAAGACAATCACCTTGCCTATCTTGTGGGACAGGGCAGTTACGGCAAAGGATCAGTGCAGCAAGTCATTCCGCTCAATGCAAAAGGAGATGAGGAAATTAAAATGACGATGGCGCGCTATTACACGCCGAGCGACACGAATATCGATAAAGTCGGCATTCCGCCCGACCGCGAAGTCCTCTACCCCGAACTTACGGAAGCCGAAGAGAAAGTTTATGCGGACTTGGTAAAAGCGGATGCGATTGCAAAGTATACCGACGCGCACCCGAACATGACGGAAGCCGATATTGCAAAGTACGCAAAGGAATTGAAGAAAACCTATAATCTGCAGGAAAATTTATTGCGCCGCCTTGTGCGCATTCAAGTGTGGCGGAAGCAGCCTTCGCGCCTCTACGATTTGGACTACGACATTCAACTGAACGCGGCGCTGAAAATCTTAAAGGAAGAGCGCAACTTCCGCACGCTCGTTGCATCGACAAAGACTTTAAAAGAGCTGCAAAAGGAAGCGGAACTTGCCGCTGCTGCCGAAAAGAAAAAATAAATGCGGCAGTTTTTATCGCCTGAGCTGCCGGATAAAAACGGTCTTTTCCGCATTTCCGGAAAGGATTTCCGGTATCTGCGGCAGGTTTTACGGCTCAAAGCGGGCGATATGCTCAGTGTCCGCGCTCCTGACGGCTCTCTTTTTAGCACGACTGTCTGCACGGCGGACGACGCAAAACGGACTTTAACGCTGCAAGTCTGCGGAGACTGCGATAAAAACGGCGCGCCTCCGTCTCCTGCTGGCGGGAATGCGGAGCGCGGCGTACAAGCGGAGACGATACAAACGGAAGTCGCCGGCATTGAATACTGGCTTTTCCAGTTTGCCCCCCAGCCGTCCAAAATGGAACTTATCGTGCGGCAGGCGGTTGAGTGCGGCGTTTCTGTCATCGTTCCCGTCACAGGCGAGTATTCGCAAAAAGCGGGACTTGCCGCTGTCAAAGAAAGCCGCCGCGAACGGCTTTTGCGCATTATCCGCGAAGCGCGCCAGCAAAGCGGCTCTCCGGTCGACAGCCGCCTGACCGAATGTCTCCCGCTTACGGACGCGCTTTCTTTATGGAAGGAACAGTGCAGCGCGGACGAAGCGGACGGCGCTCATGCGGCTTTCGCCCTGCTTGAACGCGGAAAAGATTCTTCTGCTTTAAGGCGGCTTACAAACGGCGCGCATTTGAAAAAAATTGCGATTGCCGTCGGAAGCGAAGGCGGAATCAGTCCCGATGAGGCAAGCGCGCTTGAAGAGGCGGGATTTATTCCCGTGCATTTTCAAGGAAACATATTGCGGTGCGAAACCGCAGCCCTTTACGGTATCGCCGCAGTTCAGAGCACCGTTTCTCTGGCGCGAGAGGAGGAAAAATAGTTTATGCCGGTACAACGAATTACGATTGCGGGCGTTCCCGTCGATATTCTCCGCGAAGAAGAACTTGAATCTGCCGTTTTGGAATTGCTTTCTCGTCCGGGAACAAAGCGGATCGTTTTTCTTTCCGTGTGGGGACTTTTAAAAGCGCAGCGCAAAGGCGACTTTCAAGACTGCATTAAAACCGCGGATTTAATTTTACCCGTTTCAAAAAGCATTGTGCGCGGCGCGCTCTTTTTGAAAAAGTCGTCTCCGGTGCGGTACAATCCGTTTAGTGCAGTCATCAATATTCTTTCCATTCTGGATTCGCATTTAAAATCCCTCTACCTGTTCGGCGCGCACCGCCAAACGCTCCAAAGCGCGGAACGCAACGTCCGCTCCACATTTCCGCAGCTCGGCATAGTCGGACGATCGGCGGGCTATTATGCAAAAGACTACGAAGGCGACATCGTGCAGGCGATATATAAAGCCGCGCCCTCGCTCGTTTTGCTCGGCGACGGCATAAAAGAAAAGGAACGCTGGGCGTATCGACGGCAAAACAGTTTTTCTTCAAGCATTTTTTTACATTACGAAGACGTATTCGGCATTTTTGCCAAACGCATCCGCCGCGTCGATGAAAAAGTTTTTGCGCGCGGCCACGAAATATTTTCCGAAGTCCTCCATAACCCCGCAAAAATCTTTTTGATTTTCCCGTTTTTGTACTATTTACTCCTCTTATTCCGCGAACGCTTTTTCAAAAAACGGAAAAAGAGGACACCAGTCGATTAAAGCAAAAAAATGCGCGGCGGCAAAAATGGAATAGCCGCGCCCTCTGCCCAATGCCGCTCCAAATCCTCAGACTACCAAGCCGCGTCTACCCCAAAACTCTATTTCTCCGCGAGATTATCCATAGCCCGCAGGGCTGTGGATAATCTTGTAGCAGGCGGAACTCAGTTAAATCATTCAAACTCTTTAGCAACCGCCTGCGCGCTTGCAGTAAAGTTAAACGGCGTCTCCTGATAGACGTAGTAGTTGAGCCAGTTGCTGAAAAGCAGGTGCGCGCTGCTTCGCCAATACGAATGCGGCGGAAGACGCGGGTCGTCTTTGGGAAAATAGTTTTTCGGAAGGTCGACGGCAATATTTTTCGACTTATCGCGCCAATATTCGTCAGAGAGGGTCGCCGTATCGTATTCGAGGTGGCCGGTCATAAAGACTTCGCGGTTGTTTTTCGACTTTACCAGCGTAACGCCGGATTCCTCTGACTTTGCAAGCAAAATCAAGTCGTCCTTTTGTGCGATGTCGCTTTCTAAAAGCGTCGTATAGCGCGACTGCGGGGACGGAAATTCATCGTCAAGTCCCCGTAAAAGCGGGTCGTTTAAAGTTGTGCGGCGGTTTTGAAAGACGCCGAAAATCTTTTTTTCAGTCGGATATTTTGGAATTCCGTAGAGGTAATACAGTCCTGCAAACGCGCCCCAGCACAAATACAGCGTGGAAAACACGTTTTCTTTTGCGTAATCCATAATCGTGCACAACTCGCGCCAATAGTCGACTTGTTCAAAGTCGAGTTTTTCAACCGGCGCGCCGGTGATAATCATTCCGTCAAAACGCTGCTCAAAAACTTTTCCTGACGGAATGTAAAACTTATCCAGATATTCGTCGCCGGTGTTTTTGGACGAATGCTGCTCCATGCGGACAAGCGATATTTCAATTTGAAGCGGCGTGTTCGCCAAAAGGCGCAAAAGTTGGGTTTCAGTCGTCGTTTTGGTGGGCATAAGATTTACAATCGCGACTTTGAGGGGACGTATATCCTGAATCAAAGCGCGTTTTTCCGTCATGGCAAATATATTTTCCTGTTCCAGCACGCGGAATGCAGGCAAATCTTCGTTGATTTTTATAGGCATGGCGTAATATAGCAAAGCGGCACCGAATTTGCTATACTCCGCCCATGTCTTCTCAAGAGAATCGAAAAGCGGCGGCAAAAAAACTCAAGCTGCTCGTCTACAATCCAAAATGCGACATACATTCGTTTAGAAAAAAAATTGAAGATGCCTTTTACTCACCCTTTTTGCCGGGACACGCGGAAAAAAGCGAATATAATTACGGCTGCGTCGACTGCGACGTGATCACGCCTGAAATCCATTCTTCCAAGCGGATAACGCTCTATATCCACGGAGGCTCGTTTACCGGAGGCTCCCGCGCATCCTACCGCGCATTTTGCTCAGAAATTGCAAACCGCGCGTTCAGCCGCGTCGTCGTGCCCGAATACCGCTTATCTCCGGAGCACCCCTTTCCTGCGGCGATAGAAGACGCGCAAAACACCTTCCGCGCCCTGTTTGCAGAAGAACTTGCCGCGCGCTCGCTTGAAGCAAAGCCGGCGGGCTTTCGGTTTTTGCAGAACGATGAAACGGAAAATCAGCCTGAAGTCGTCATTGCAGCGGACGGAGCGGGCGCTTCAATCGCTCTTGCGCTCGTCTTAAATCTCCGCGAACGCTACCGTAAATGCATTCGGTATATCGTATTATTCAGTCCATGGGTCGACTTGAGTCCTTCTTCAGTTGTGCAAGGCGGAAAAAAAATGAACGACGGGGTCATAAACAGCGAAAGTTTGGCTTTCTGCGCGGAGGCGTACACGTATGCGGAAAATCTTACCAATCCGCTTGTCTCCCCCGTCTTCGCGTCCCCCGATGTGCTGCAAGGCTTTCCGCCGGTGTATATGCAGATGGGCTCAAAAGAAGTTCTCCTTGAAGACGCGCGGCGTTTTGAAACGCTTTTAACGGAAAACGGCGTTGAATGCCGGCTTGACGTGTGGGACGGCATGACGCACCTATTTCAGATGGCGGACGACTATCTTGATGAAGCGCACAACGCGCTCGGCGTTTTTTCAAAAATCATTTGCGGAACGGAAAAAGACGGAAGCCTAAGGCAGAAGTTCGACAACAAACCGCGCCTTGAGCGCAGCATACGAGCGGAGGCATGATGGAACTGCTTTCTCCCGCCGGAAACGTCGAAAAACTTTACTACGCGTATGAGTACGGCGCGGACGCCGCATATATCGGGCTTAAAAAATTTTCGCTCCGCGTAAAGGCGGATAACTTTTACGAAGACGAATACAAAAAAGTCGAAGAACTCAAAAAACGTTTTCCGAACCGCAGACTGCATTGCGCCTTAAATATTATGTTTCACAATGCGGACATCGATGAGTTTTATTCCAATATTGACTATTTTAAACTCTATCCGATTGACGCTTTCATCGTGCAGGACTTAGGCATAGTCCCCGTTTTACAAAAATATTTTCCTGACGCCGCGCTCCATTTGAGCACGCAGGCAAGTTGTATCAATCGGGAAGCGGTCAAAATGTATAAATCGCTCGGCTTTTCGCGCATTGTTTTAGGGCGGGAAATCTCGCTCAAAGAAATCCGCGAAATCAAAGACGCAGTCCCCGATATGGAACTTGAGGCGTTTGCGCACGGGGCGATGTGCATTGCGTATGCCGGACGCTGCTTGATGAGTTCGTATTTGACGGGCAGGAGCGCGCAGGAAGGAGCGTGTTCGCATACGTGCCGGTGGGACTTTGACGTGATGGCGTCAAAAGAGGCGGCAAAAACTCTTGCCCAAAGCGGCGCGATGGTGCTGCGGGAAAAAAAGCGTCCCGACGAATATTTCCCCGTGTACGAAGGGGACGATTTTACGGCGGTTATGTCGAGCAAGGATCTTCGCATGATTGAACATCTGGACGACATGAAAAAAGCCGGAGTCGACTCGATAAAAATCGAAGGGAGAATGAAAAGCGTTTACTACGTTGCGCTTGTAACGCGCGCGTACCGGAAGGCGCTCGACGCGCTGGAAGGAAAAATTACGGCCGAACAGGCGCGCCCGTTTATAGAAGAACTTGAAAACGTCAGTCACCGTAAATCGAATACGGGATTTTATTACAGCGCCACCGACGCAAACGAAACGGTCAGCGGGGCGGCCGACAGCCGCTATAAACTTTCCGCCGAAGTGGGAAAAAGGCTTTCCGGCGCGGAAGAAGACGCGCTTTTTGCTCTGGGAAAGGAGAGCGAAGCGGCGGTTTTACGCGAACTTGAAGCCATGCATCCTTCAGCCCGCGCCGCGCGTCTCCGCGACTACGAAAAAAATCCCGAACGCAATCCTCCCGCCGCAAAAAAACGCGATGGTTTTGCGCCGTACCGCTTTACGCCGCTTAATATGATTCGGTCGGGAGCAGACGGAGATGAACTTGAAATCGTGTCGCCGGATATCGTCGCAAAAAAAATGCGGCGCGGAACGTGGTTTCTTATCGATGAGGGAAGCGGGACGGAGAAGCCGTGGACGTGCGCGGGGCACAACTGCGTTTTATACACCGCGGAACCTCTTGCAGAAGGAGCCTTGATTCGTATCCAAGACAAAGACTTCAAAGACGGCGAAATCCGTGATGCGGGACGCTGACAAAATAAACGCTGTATGCAAAAGTCTTTCCAGTCGGCTTATGCAGTCGAGGCGCAAAAATGAAAACAAAGGGTTTTATATGAAAAAAATATGCGCGGCGCTTGTTTTTGCGGCGTTGAACTTTGCGTGCGCGGCGGAAATCGTCAATTTTTTTACGCCGCGTATGCAATGGACTTTGACCGGCGGCATAAACGTAAAGCACGCGCCGGATTTGGCGTTCGACAGCGCCGCCTCCGACACGTCCGTTACGCTTGACATGAAAGAACTTTCGGCTGCAGCGGGGTTCCGTCTCCAAAATGATATTTTCGACTTTACGGCGCAGGCGGCGTACGCGCCGACTATCGCGCGCCGTTTTAATATCGGCGTGCAGACTATCTTTCACGTCAACGCCTATTCGAACATTTTTACGGAAGTCGACTTTTTAACCGGCGTTTATTTTAAGTTCGACACGCTTAAACGCTTCAGCATTGCGGCGCATTTTTCGTATCTGTACAAGGAAGCGCGCATTTTTGCAATCGCGGACGCCGTTCCCCGCATTTACAATCACAACATCGCCCACGCGCTCGAATTAACTTTCCGCCCGCGCCCCGCCCTTTCGCTTTACGCGGGTCTTTCCTCGCATACGTTTTACCGGTACGCGCTTTATTTTTCACCGACGCTCAAACTCGGCGGCGAGTACCGGCTTTTCGACTGGTTTTCGCTCGGCAGCGAGTGGAGCGCGCAGTATATCGATATTTTTACGCTGAGCGCGAACTTTAACGGTTTTGAAAACAGATTTTTTATTAAATTGAGGTTTTAACAATGCAAAAAGCCACAACGACTGCAAAAAACGGCACAACACGGCGGCTCGGCGCATGGGCGGCGGCATTTTTTATTCTCGTGCTCTCAGGCTGCGGCTTGAATTCCTACGGCTTAAACGAATTCCTTGTCCGCAATCCCGACGTAAAAACGCGCACCAAGCGACTGGAAAAACTCTCTTCAACCGACGCTCCGACCGTTACGCCGGATTCCGACGGCAAATACCGAGTCCTCGTCATCACGGACGTGCATTTCGGCGCGGAAAAACTTCCGAAAAACGGTCCCCGCTATGACGACGAATTTTTTACGTGGCTGAATACGTTTACGCCCAAACCGCAATTCTGCGTCGGGCTCGGAGACATGGCGGAACACGGCTGGGAAGAAGAGTTTGAACGGTATAAGGCGTTCACCGATAGGCTTGAAAGCGCACACGGAATAAAAACCTTTAACGCCGTCGGAAACCACGACTTGTATAATTCCGGCTGGACATATTGCAAAGAATATCTCTACCCGTTCAAAGCGCTCTACTATTTTGAGGCGGGCGGCTTTTCGTGGTACTTTATCGACACGGCAAGCGGCTCTCTCGGCGCAACGCAGATGCGCCTTTTACGAAAGACGATGCAGTCAGACCCCAAGCCTAAAGTCGTTATGTCGCATTTTCCGCTGTGGGCGAACGGACATTTTTATTTTTCGTTGCAGGACTCCCTTGAGCGCAACGTCCTGATTGCAAACTTTGCCGAAAACGGCGTCAAAGCCGCGCTCACCGGACACACGCACGTTGAAAAGACGGCAGGATTCGGCAGGTTCACCGAATACAATCACCCGGGCTTTTACGCAAAAGCCGGCTGGGGAATTATCACCGTTGATCCCGTAAAACAGACGGTGCGCTCGGAGATTTACTATCTTCCCGTAAGCCGCGCGCTCGGCGTCCGTTTCCCAAGCCGCGCGCTCTGCTACGACGGGCAAAACGCGCCTTTTACGGACAGCGCGGCGGAAAGTCGATAAGGGCGCAGGGAGTACTCCGCCCTCCCCTCTTCCGGCATGCGGCTGGCGCGTTAAACAAAAAAAGATTTCAGCCGCGCCGTTTTTGCAGCCGGCGCAGACCAAAATCTTTTATTCCGCAGCGCGGCGGACGTCTATTTTACAACGTCCGCGTACGCTTCGGGGTGCTTTTCAAATTCGCGCACCACGTACGAGCACACGGGTACAATCTTTACCGAACGCTTCCGCGCCTCGTCCAAAACGCAGTCGAGAAGTTTTTTGGCAATTCCCTGCCCGCCGTAATCCTTGTCGACGTAGGTGTGCTCCACCCTCCAAACGCCGTTTTCCTCTTCATACGTGCAGTTTCCGACAGGCTTTTCTCCGTCGTACGCCGCACTCTGCTTTCTGCCCTCTTCAAACACGATTTTCATACTGCCTCCTCGCGCATAACGCGCATTTTCATAATATAAAGCCGCCCGAACCTTTCGACTTTCCACCGTACCGGACAAAGTGAAAAATTCCTGCGAGCCGTCATAATTATTATACCCCCTAATCGCAACTCCGCAAGAGATGGTTTGAACTTCATTGTTGTTTAATGCGGAGCGTGAACGGAACGGCAGCCTTCAGACACCGTTTCCCCCGAGTTTTTGCTGTCGCAAAAACTCGCAGCCGGCGGAACTCCTTAAATCGAAAAATTTCCATTCTCCGCCGCCGGCGTCTTTCCCTTGCAAATTTTTTCTAAATACTGCATTCTCCCGCACATTCCGACAAGAATAAAAATAATGTCGGAATCGATAAGCCTTGCGCGGAGTATCGGGGTGTTGTTCTCATAAGGCGGCTACAGTCGGCTTTAATATCTTTTGTTACGGCGCAGAACCGAGTCGATGAACGGCGGTATTAAAGTCTCCGCACGGATAAAACATTTTATTTTGAGAGGATGTTATGTATTCTACAATTCCTCAGTTGATGTATGAAAAAGCGCAGGAAATTCCGGGCGCAGATTTGCAATTCTATAAAGACAAGGCCGGAACGTTTTTCGGCATAAAATACGGCGATTTTTCAGAACTCATGCTTGATTTTGCGGCGGGCTTGCTTACATTCGGGGCGAGCGCGGGCGAGCATATCGGGCTTATCAGCGACAACCGGCGCGAATGGCTTACGTGCAGCATGGGCATTATGGCGCTCGGCTGCTGCGACATTCCGCGCGGAAGCGAAGCGACGGTCAAAGATTTGGCGTACATTCTGCGGTTTGCAGGCTGCCGCATTGCGATTGTCGAAAGCGACTACGGCCTAAAAAAAATACTTGAATGCTTAAGCGAACTTTCCGCTTTGGAGCGCGTCATTATGATTGACCCTGCGGGGCGTCAAACGGGCGGCGCTGAAACCTGCGGGATAAAACTGTTTAGTTACGATGAAATCTTGAATGAAGGAAAAGATTTTCGGAAGTCGAACCCCGGAAAAGTCGAAAATATCCTGCATAGCGGAAAATCAAGCGACAGCGCGACGATTATATTTACGTCGGGGACGACCGGCGTTCCCAAAGGCGTTGAGTTGACGCATGAAAACTTTATCAGCCAGCTCAAAAGCATCGCCTCGATGCTGCCGCTGAAAAAAGGCGATAAAGCGCTGTGCGTGCTTCCCGTGTGGCACATCTACGAGCGCGAAATGGAATATTATTTTATTTACGCCGGCATTTCGCTCTGCTATTCAAAACCCGTCGCCAGCATGATTATGGCGGACATGAAAAAAATCCGTCCGCAGTTTATGGCGTGCGTTCCGCGCATTTGGGAAGCGATTTACAAAGCGCTGCAAAAACAAATCAAAAGCGAATCGATGGGCAAATGGATGCTTTTTAGCACGTTGACCGCGGCGACGATTACCATCCGCAAAATGCACGATATTATCTTCGGGCGGACGCTGCGCTTTAAACGGCAGCTTGTTACGCTGCAAATCTTAAACAAAGTCCTCTACATTCCGATTTTTTTTCTTATTCCGTTTAAAGTGCTCGGAGAAATTCTTTTTTTTAATGCCGCGCGAGATTTTAGGCGGGCATTTTAAAATCGGAACGAGCGGCGGCGGCGGACTTGCGCCGAGGCTGGACAGATTTTTTAATTCAATCGGAATCCGCGTCGTTGAAGTCTACGGATTGACGGAAACGGCTCCCTTCTGCTGCATACGCAATTACCGGCATCCCGTGCTCGGCACCATCGGAAAAATGCTGCCGTTTTGCGAGGGGCGCGTGCTTGATAAAAACGGAATGGAATGCAAGGCGGGGCAACTCGGAGTCCTTTACGTAAAGGGACCGAACGTGATGAAAGGCTACTACAATCGTCCGGAATTGACGGCGGAAGTCTTGCAGGACGGTTGGTTTAACACGGGCGACCTTGTCATAAAGTCCTACCGCGGAGAAATTGTCGTAAAGGGACGGCAAAAGGACACGATTGTGCTTCGTTCGGGGGAAAACGTTGAGCCGTTTCCCATCGAATGCAAACTTGAGGAGTCCGAATACATTGCCAAAGCCGTCGTCGTGGGACAGGATAAAAACGCGCTCGGCGCGCTCATTGTTCCGGCAAAAGACGCGATAAAAGAATACGCCGAGCATATCGGACTTGAAACGTCGAATATGACATCCGTGCTCAAAGCCGAACAGATACGCGCGCTGATATTCAAGGAGATGGAGCGGCTGATTACCGTCAGAAACGGTTTTAAGCCGTTTGAAAAAGTCGGGAAGTTTGTTTTTCTTGACAAGCAATTTGAAGTCGGCGTGGAACTTTCGGCAAAGGGCGGCATTATGCGGCAGAAAATCGAAGAACTGTACAAGTGGCAAATTATCATGCTGTTTAGCGGGAATGCCGTTGTGCAAAACTTGAGCGCTATGATTCCGCCGAACCTTCCGAATATAGGCACGATAATTTCAACGAATATCCCGAACCTCGAAAGCATAAAGTCGAAATTGCAGTCGGGAAAAAAAGACGAATAAAGCGTCGGCGCAAGTGATAACTTTGTTCGAAAGCCGTGCGATATGTCTCGGATGCGGCTGCAATCGGTTTGGGCGCTTTCGCTGCGGCATACGGCGTTGAAGGATTAACCCCTCCGCACGAATAAAAAAGAGGAGTTTCGTTTTGCTGGACAGAACTCCCCTTTTTGCTGCGCACGCGTGCTTTTACGCCGGCGTCAATACTGAAACGTCTTTTCTATCTGCCGGAACGTATCGATATAGCGGTCAAAATCCTCCGGCGTGGACGAAAAGGTGAGCGTGTACGCCGTCATGCCTTTGACATACGCAAACTGAATCTGCATTACCGTCTGTCCGCCCAATTTTGCAGAAACGATTTGATAATCGCCTCCGTCTTCAAGCACCGCAAAATCGGTGAAAACCGCCGCCTGCATTTCCCGAGCCGCCTTTAAATAGTTTTTTGCCGTGTATTTTGACAGCAGCGTTTCTTTTACAAAGTTGCAGTTTTCTTGAAACGTATCGTTTTCTTCAAGCGGAGAAAACAAAATAAATTCGCTTCCCGCTCCTGGTTTTTGCGCAGTCCAGCCGACGGGAACGCCGATGGAACAATTTCCGACGCTCACTTTCATACCCTCGTCCGAAAACGCAATGCCTGCAAAAAGTGCAAGCGCTGCCGCTGCTAAAAAAATCTTTTTCATCTCAAGTCCTCCTCTCATCCGAATTTATATTTTTTTCTTCCATATATTACGCGCTGCATCGAAAGCAAAGCCGAGCCGTTTGAGATAAGCAATGTGGACTTTAGACGCATTCGCCGACTCAAGCGACGTGCAGCCTCTCTCTTTCCAGTAGCTGACATCCTCGACAAAAAAACGCCTGCCGATTGCAAGGTCGCGGTATTTAGGAACGACAAAATCCGCCGTGATGAGCGCGCGTTTTCCGTCTCCGCTCTCCTGTATCGAATACGCGACAATTCCCGCAATGTCGTTGTTGCGGAAAAAGAGCGCGGCTGCGTCTCCGGCAGAAAGCGCGTCTTCTCCGAACAGCGCGTTCATTTCGTCTTTATTCTTTTCAAAAAAATAACGCACAATGTCATTATCTTTTTGTACCGCAACCATTTCAAACGTGTCTTTTGTCCGCACAATGCCGTATAAATAGTACATATCGATGAAGACAATCCCGATGTTCATAACGACTGCCGGAATTGAGTTTGTTTTGAGCGCAAAGATGACAAAAACGAGGCATCCGAGCGCGTTCAAAATCCGTAATTTTACGATTGATTTCATCGTCAACGAAACAAAAATGATAAACGAAGCGGCATAACCAAGAACCTGTATAAAATCCATGCGCGCACTATACAAAAAAGGGCGTGGACTGACAAGAAAACGGGAGAGAGGGATTTCTAATCTATAATGGGGAATTCGTAATTGAGCGGACTGCACAAATGTTGTTTTACACCGATTACGGTTTTTGCAGTCAGCTCCGCTTTGCCATAGGCAAACCGGTTGCAGAGTATGCGGGCGGCAGAGAAAGGAGTTTGAAAGATAGAGTAGAGTTACCGCCCTCCTGAGTTTTCTTACAAAAACTCGCGGAAAATAGCGTTTTTCAGAGGCGACAGCGTTTAGCGCTGTTCATGATTGAGGGAACACGGCATTTCCTGCAAAAGAGAGCCCCTCATATCATTTACTGCGAGTTTTGCCGACAGGCAAAATCTCGTGCGACCGGAACTATTGTTAAATCTGTTAAACACCGTTCATCACCGGTCGTAGCATTCCTAATTAGCAATTACTCCTCCCCAGTTGACACGCTGTCCTCAAACCGCTATTATTCAGTCAATTCACGCGGCAGTCATATAACGGCTCATTATCTCAGCCTTCCAAGCTGATGACGAGGGTTCGACTCCCTTCTGCCGCTTCAAAAGGATTAACGGTGCGTTAATCCTTTTTTTTATTTTTAGCCCGTTGTAAGCGGGCGTCAGATGAGGAGGCGCTCTCATGGAAAAATTCTTTCAAATCAAAGAGCGGGGCAGTACGGTTAATCGGGAAATTATTGCCGGCATAACGACTTTTCTTGCGATGGCGTACATTCTTGCGCTGAACCCGGGGATTTTGTCGGCGTCGGGCATGGACTGGGGCAGGGTGTTTACGGCAACCGCAATCACTTCCGCCGTCGCAACGCTTGTGATGGCGTTCGTTGCGAACTTGCCGGTAGCGCTTGCGCCGGGGCTCGGGCTCAACGCGTTTTTTACGTACACGGTCGTGCTCGGCATGGGCGCATCGTGGCAGCTTGCGCTGACGGCGGTTTTGTTCGAGGGACTCCTTTTTATCCTACTTTCCGTGCTCGGCGTGCGAGAAGCGATTATCCATTCGATTCCTGAAGGCTTAAAAAAGGCGGTTGCAGTCGGAATTGGGCTTTTTATCACGATAATAGGACTGGTCAACGCGGGAATTGCAGCGAACAATACGGGAACGCCCATCGGATTCGTCAATTTTAGTCTTGAACACGCGTCGGCAATCGTCGCAATGCTCGGGCTTATCATCACGATTATCCTCTACGTTCTCAAAATGCCGGGCGCCATTCTCGTCGGCATTATCATAACGACGATTATCGGCATTCCGTTCGGCGTTACGAAGGTTCCGGAAAACTTTACGCCCTTTTCGGCTCCCGCGGCTCCGTATTTTTGTCCTTTCGACTTCAAAGGAATTTTATTCGATGCGTCGGGGAACGTTTCCGCCCTCGTGCTCGGCAAATTTTTCGTCATCTTTTTTACGTTCCTGTTCACGGATATGTTCGACACCATCGGCACGCTGATGGGAGTTGCCGAACAGGCGAACCTCAAGGACGAAGAAGGCAATATCAAAAACATGAAGGGCGCGCTTTTGTCGGACGCGGTCGGCACCGTCGTCGGCGCGGGACTGGGGACGTCCACCGTTACGAGTTTTGTTGAAAGCACGTCGGGCGTTGCGGCAGGCGGACGGACGGGGCTTGCGTCGGCGGTTACGGCGCTGCTTTTCTTGGTGTCGCTCTTTTTCGGCAATCTGTTCGGACTGGTTCCCGCTGCGGCGACGGCTCCCGCGCTCATCTTCGTCGGTTATCTGATGATGCGCTCCGTTACGGGCATCGATTTTTCAGACCTTACGGAAGGAATTCCTGCGTTCATTACGATTGTCGTCATGCCGTTTTCCTATTCGATTGCAAAAGGAATTTCATTCGGCATTATCGCCTACGTTTTGTGCAAGGTACTCGGTAAAAAGCACAAGGAAATTCCTGCGGTAACATGGGTTCTTGCGATTGTCTTCATTGCGAACATCATTTTTGAAGCGTTGAAATAATAAATCTATTTGAAACTTCCGTTTTCGAACAGGTTTCATTTTGCGGACGGAGACGTGCGCTTATGCAGTCGTTCGTCCGTTTATCCATTCGATTTTTCTACGGATTTTTATGAGCGAAAAATACACGCGCCCCACGTGGGACGAATATTTTATGGAAGTTGCGCGGACGATTGCAAAACGGGCGACCTGCGACCGCGGACGCTCAGGCTGCGTTATTGCGCGCGATAACCGCATTCTCGTTACGGGCTACGTCGGCTCTCCGGCGGGGCTTCCGCACTGCGACGACGTCGGGCACTTGATGCGGAAGGTCATCCGCACGGACGGGACGGTCTCTCAGCACTGCGTCCGCACCGTTCACGCGGAGCAAAACGCCATTTGTCAGGCGGCAAAACGCGGCATTTCCATCGACGGCGGCACCGTTTACTGCAAAATGACGCCGTGCCGCACCTGCGCGATGCTCATCATCAACTGCGGAATAAAGCGCGTCGTGTGCGAAAAGCATTATCACGATGAAGCGGACTCCCTTGAAATGTTCAAAGCCGCCGACATTGCACTTGAGCATTTGGAAGACGGCGTGCAGGTTTACGAGAATATGTAATGAGCTTGGAATGGTTTTGAGTTTCTATGAATTCAAACAAATATTTTTCTAGGACAAGGTGCCGACAAAAAAAACAGTTTTGAAAAACTTAACGCATTTCCCATCCGCTTAAGTTTTGCATGCAGGCAAGGAAAAGATATTTGACAGACGCAGCTCAGTTCCCGCCGCCTGCAGGTTTCCTCCCTTGAACTCCCGCTTTCCTTGAGCAAGGTACATTTTACGCAAGTTTCAAAGCCGGTTTATTTGCGAGTTTATCCACAGCCTACAGGGATGTGGATAAACTCGGGCGGGCGGCACACCGTTTAAGTTTTTCAGACTGCTTTCTTTGCCGCCCGCAAGCTACTGCATTTGCAATCGATACGCCTTGTTATGTTTGGGACGGGCGTTTATAATAATCGTATGAATTGGCTTATCCTTACAACTTCCGCACAAAGTGCGAAAACGGCTCAGGAGATTATAAACTCCAAGTTTCCGAAATCTGCGGTTCATAACGCCAACTTAAACGACGGCGGACTGCAGAATATTTATGCCGCGCTTCCCAAAATAACTCATTGCATCATTTTTGCGGACGCTCCGGCGCGGTCAAGCGACGTGAATTTTATACTCGGCTTTTTAAGCGGCAAAAAAATGCCGGTCTATTCAGTCGGGAAAAACGGACTGGAAGCTGTCGTAACCCACGGATTTATCAAAGATTTTCCGTCGGACAGCGCGCTCTACGGCTTTTTGAACGCGAACGCGGCGAAAATTGTCAGAGAACATTTAGTGCACGAAGCGAAGCACTATCTCATCGAGCGCGGCATTCCGTTGACTGCCGACAACTTTGCCGAAGCGATTGAAAAAGGCGACCGGGATTTGTGCACGTATTTTTACGTTGCGGGACTCAACGTAAACTCCCGCGACTCGCTTGGAACGCCGATGCTCAACGTTGCCGCGCGCGCGGACAATCTTGATATGGTCGTATGGCTGCTTGAACGCGGGGCGGACATCAATGCGGCGTCGGAAGACCGCGGCTATACCGCCGTTATGGATGCGGTGTGGCGCGGCAACAAGCAGATTACCGCCTACCTCACGGAAAAAGGCGCGGACGTCAACACGGTCAATAAGGAAGGGCAGACGAACATCGTTCTTGCAGTCGGTGCCGACCGCATTGAAATCTGCAAAATGCTCGTCGAACACGGAGCCGATCCCGACGTTCCCGACTCCATGGGAATGTCCGCCTACGGCTATGCGCAGCTTTTTAGAAAGGATGAAATCGTTGCAATCCTTCAAAAATATCACAAGGAAGACGGAGCCGTTTAATCCATGAACGAGCTTGCCGACAAAACCCTTACCGCAGCGTTTACGGGCGGCGGTACGGGCGGTCATATCTACCCCGGACTTGCCGTTGCGGACGCATTGCGCTCGCTGTGCCTTAAAAACGGCGTTCGTCTTACCGTCGTGTGGATTGGAAACGCGTCCGGCATGGATAAAAACATCGTTGAAAAAAATATCGGGCAGGACGGACGCAAAAGCGCAGACCTTTTTTACGGCATTCCGTCAGGGAAACTCCGCCGCTATTTTTCCTTCCGCAATTTTTTCGATCTTTTTAAGATTGCGGGAGGCTGCTTTGCGTCGTTTTTTATTCTGCTTAAAATAAAACCCGCATTTCTTTTTTCCAAAGGCGGATTTGTAAGCGTTCCGCCGTGCTTTGCGGCAAAAATCTTAAAAATTCCGGTGTTTACGCACGAATGCGACTTTACTCCCGGGCTTGCGACAAAGTTGAACAGTCGATTTGCACAAAAGATTCTCCTCTCTTACAAAGAGACGGCGGACTATTTAAGCGCCCCTGCAAAGTTGAAAACGCTCGTTACCGGAAACCCCGTGCGTCCTTCTTTTTATTCGGCGTCGGCGGAACGGGGGCGGCGCTTTGCAAACGTCGACGACAAAAAGCCCCTTCTGCTTGTCATCGGCGGAAGTCTCGGCGCGCGGCAGATAAACGCGCTGGTAGAAGAAAATCTTGACCGGCTCTGCGAGCGTTTTACCGTCATTCACCAAACCGGCGCAAAAAATTCCGCCGCCGAAGCGCGCGCATATTCCGAAACCGTTAAACGCAATTACCGTCCCTTCCCGTTTATCTATGATGAAATGCCGGACGTCATCGCCGCAGCCGACGTCGTTCTTTCGCGCGCGGGCGCCAATTCGCTTTGGGAGTGCTCCGCGCTCGGTAAACCGATGATTCTCATTCCGTTGAGCGGGGAAGGAACGCGCGGAGACCAAGAAGACAACGCCGCGTATTTTGAAAAGCGCGGCGCGGCGGCGGTGCTATCGGGCGGGGATGCGACGTCGGAAAATCTTATGCGCGTTCTGACAAGGTTTTTGGACGCCGGTACGCGGCAAAAGTACGCGGAAGCGTCGGCAAGTCTTTCCGACGGAAAAAATCCTGCTGAAACAATCGCGAAAATTCTTTATAATAGACTTGTTCGATAGTTTCGTTGTCGAACACGTTTAATCGAACCACGGCGCGCGGACAGTCTTTTCCAACGCATTCGCGCACCGAAATCTTTACCGGAGCGCCAACATGAACTTCATTCTTGTCCCGATTGACATTTGTTTTATCATCATCATTTTAATTTTTGCGCTGTCCGCGCTTTCCAAAGGGCTTGTCAAAGAACTGTTCAGCAAGGTGAGTTTTATCGGCGCGCTCGCGTTTGCAATCGCATTTACGCTGCGGCTCGACATTTACGTTTCGGAGTCGATAAAAAATCCCGCACTTTCAAAAACCATTTCGTTCGTCATCATCTTTACGGCGGTTTTTCTCGTCATTTCGATTATTCAGCAGTTGATTGCAAAGATT
Source organism: Treponema sp. (assembly GCA_052169915.1). Classification (GTDB taxonomy): domain Bacteria; phylum Spirochaetota; class Spirochaetia; order Treponematales; family Treponemataceae; genus Treponema_D. The sequence goes on along the minus strand of JBQNBN010000025.1, from coordinate 8,018 downwards.
TTTTCAGGCGAAATCATGAAAGGACTTGACCGCACGCTCGGATTCCTCTTGGGCATTATCGAAGGACTGATTGTCGTCGCGTTCGTGATTGTCGTTTTGACTGCCCAGCCGTGGTTCGATGCGCTCGAACTCTTTGACGGAAGCCTTTTTTATAAATATTTAGGCGGAATGATACAAATTCCTGCCGACTACTTGCGGAGATTTGCAGAGAATGTATGACAATCTCCTGCACCAAAACGCCGCCGCCTTTTTGACTGCGGACTTGAACGCGGACGCATTGCCGGGCGCGCTGCTTTTTTCGGGGAGCGCGGCGTCGGGCAAATTGACGTGCGCGCTTGAAACGGCGCGCATTCTTTCCTGCGCGGACAGCTCCAAAGGAGAATGGACGTGCGCGTGCCCTTCGTGCCTGAGGCACAAGGCTTTGGTGAGCGCAAATCTTTTGTTGACCGGCCCCCGCGACTGCGCGCCGGAAATTGCCGCCGCCTCTTCCGTGCTGGCTGCGGCGCTCGAAGCAAACTCGCCTTATTTGACGGCGGCGCGCTATTTGTTTTTGCGCGCCGCGCGCAAATTGACGCTCCGCTTTAGTCAGATTTTGTGGGAAGGCGATGATAAACTTTCAAAAATCGCGTCCGTCGTCTCTGAAATCGATGAATTGATAGAGCCTCTCGACTTTCCGCACGAATTGCCGGACTTAAAAACCGTCAAAAAGCATTTGGATAAACTTTCGCCGCTTTTTCAAAAACTTGAAGGCGACTTTTTATACGATTCTATTCCGGTAGCGCAGATACGGAACGCAAGCGCGTGGGCGCGCTTAAAAAGTTCCGGCGGCAAAAAAACGATAATCATCGAAAACGCCGACCGCATGCTTGAAAGCGTCCGCAACGCGCTTTTAAAAATCCTTGAAGAGCCGCCTGAAGACACGGTTTTCATTTTGACGACGACGCGCAGAACTGCCGTCATGCCGACTATTTTATCGCGCGTCCGCACGTATAATTTTTCCGAGCGGACGCTTGAACAGCAGCGCGACGTGCTCGCCCGCGTTTTTCATGCGGACGCCTTTTTCGGCTCCATACACGACTATCTTTTGTCTTACCTTCCCGTGCCGCCTGAGACGCTCCGTAAAAGCGCGGCGGATTTTTTTCTAGAAACCGCGGCGTCGCGCATTCCCGACGTGCAGGCGGTGCTAAAAACCTGCGGCGCGTTTAATCCGCGCATTATGCTCAAAATATTTTTGGACGGACTGCTTACCGCGCAAAGGCGGCTGCTGTTTTTTGCTCAAGGCAGCATTGCCGCTTTGGAAATCTCAACTCTCGTGCAGGAATGCTGGACTTCGGTAACGGCGTACAACCTGTCGCCTGCCGCCGCGCTTGAAAACCTTGCGCTCTCTCTTTTGCGGATAAACAAGCGTTCCGGAGGCGTTTTGTCATGCGCGGGCTAAATCGCCTTTTAGCAAAACTTCCCAAACTCTCTCACGAACAACTCGGAGGAATTTTACGCGACGTCGCGGCGGAAAACGCGCTCCTTTCGTCGATATTCGATTCGCTTTCGACAGGGCTTATCATAGTCGACCGGAAATGGAAAATCCTTCAGACGAACAAAGCCGCCGACCGCTTTTTGTTTGACGGCGCGGCAGGCGAGAGCAAATTCGAGTCGGACTTTGTCTGGCAGTCGGTGTCGGAAAAAGAAATCGGCGGATTTCTTAAAAAGACGGCGGCAAGCGGCAAAAGCAATGTTTCTGAGGAGTTTACGACCGCAGGCGTTGACGGCACAACGCGCTTTTTGACGGTTTCTATTTTTTCATACGTAAACCGCTCCGTACTCGCCGGAAACATCATTAAAATAGAAGACATTACGCAAAAGCGCGCAAAAGAAGTGCTTTCGCGCCGCATGGAGCACATGAGCGGGCTGACAAACCTTGCGGCGGGCATGGCGCACGAAATAAAAAATCCGCTGGGGGCAATCGGCATTCACATTCAACTGGCGCAGCGCGTCATAAAAAAGCATCGCGAAAGCGACGGCGTTTTACCGGAGAAAAAACATCTTGAAGACCGCCTCGACATCGTCAATCAAGAAATCGAGCGGCTCAACACGCTTGTCATGGACTTTTTATTTGCAGTCCGGCCGGTGAAAGCATCTCTCATGCTCAAAGACCCCGCGGCGATTTTAAAAAATATCGCGGACTTTTTTTCGCCTGAGTTCGGGCGCGCGCACGTCGTCGTTAGTCTTAAAACGCCTGAAAAGCCTTGCCGTCTCCTTATCGACGAAAAACTCTTCCGCGAAGTTATCATCAACATTGCGCAAAACGCTTTTGCCGCAATCAAAGAGCGTTATACCGAATGCTCGGAGACGTGCAGCTGCAGCGGCGCGTGTCCCGGAAAAATCGACTTTATTGCGGAAGTCAAAAACGATTCGTACGTCATTTCGATTGCGGACAACGGCTCCGGCATCGATGAGCGGGATATTCCGCGCATTTTTGAGCCGTATTACACGACAAAGGCAAGCGGAACGGGGCTCGGCATGACGATGGCGTATAAAATCATCAAGGAATTCAACGGGGACATTCAAGTAAAGTCCGCGAAAGGCGAAGGAACGAAGATTTCGATTCTCATTCCGATTCCTCAGACGGATAAAAAATTGCTTGCATCAGGCGCGGAGGCTGACTGAACGCCATGAAATTCACGATTTTGGTTATTGACGACGAAAAAAACATACGCAACGGGCTTGCGGCGAACTTTGAAATGGAAGACTACGCGGTCAAAACGGCGGCAAGCGGCAAAGAGGGACTTGCGCTCCTTCGCAAAGGCGACATCGACTTAGTGATAACCGATCTCCGCATGGACGGCATGGCGGGAGAAGAAGTGGTGCGCCGCGTTGCGACGGAAACGCCGGGCATTCCGGTTATCGTGCTGACGGGGCACGGCAGCATTGACGCCGCCGTCAACGCGATGAAAGCCGGCGCCTACGACTTTTTGACCAAGCCCTTGAACCTCGACCAACTCAACATCATCGTAAAACGCGCGCTTGAAAGCCGCGAACTTTCTCTAAAGCACAAGATTTTGGAGCAGGAACTCGGCGTAAAAAATTCCTTCGGCAGCATGATCGGAAAAAGTTCTGAAATGCAAAAACTCTTTGAGTTGATCAGGAAAGCGGCTCCGTCAAAGGCAAGCGTTCTTATCACCGGCGAAAGCGGCGTCGGCAAGGAATTGGTTGCGGACTCGATTCATAAACTTTCTCCGCGAAAAGACGCTTCGTTTATCAAAGTGCATTGCGCCGCGTTGAGCGAAAGTCTTTTGGAAAGCGAATTGTTCGGGCACGAAAAAGGCGCGTTTACGGGCGCGGACGGCATGAAAAAGGGGCGGTTTGAACTTGCGCACGGCGGAACGATTTTTCTTGATGAAATCGGAGAAATAAATCAGGCGACGCAGGTAAAAATCTTGCGCGTTTTGCAGGAAAAGAAGTTTGAACGCGTCGGCGGGGAGGAGACAATCACCGTTGACGTCCGCATTGTCGCCGCCACGAACCGCAATCTTGAAGAAGAAGTAAAGGCGGGGCACTTCCGCGAGGATTTGTATTACCGCCTGAACGTCATTCGGCTGTATGCGCCGCCGCTCCGCGAACGCAAAGACGATATTCCGCTTTTAGTCGACCATTTTCTGAAGGAATTTGCGCGTGAAAACGAAAAAAAAGTTACGGGAATAGAAGCGCGCGCGCGTGCAGCCCTTTACAAATACGACTGGCCCGGCAATATCCGCCAACTCCGCAACTGCATGGAAAGCGCGGTTGTCATGTGTTCCGGGCGCGAAATTGCCCTTGAAGACCTGCCGCCGACAATCAGTCAAAGCGGGACGGAAGAGTCGGTTTCAATTCCGCTCGGCATTCCGCTTGAAGAGGCGGAGCGCATTTTGATTTTGCAAAATCTTGCCGCAAACAAGGGCAACAAGACGAAGACCGCCGACATTTTAGGAATTGAGCGCAAAACCCTGCACCGGAAACTTGCGAAGTATGAAATGGAAGATACTGCGGGCGGCAGAGAAAATAGATTTGAAAGATAAAATTAGGTTCCGCCCGCACGAGTTTCGCTAGCGCAAAACTCGCGGGAAGATAGGGGGGGGCAGGCGGCGGATACAAAATTGATTGAAAAATACAGCAAAGTTACCGCCGACTACAAGTTTGCTAAAAGCAAACTCGTAGAAAATGGGATAGAGACGGGCGTGTGCTGCCGGTTTGACGCAGGACTCTTACTGTAATCGCTCTGCCGCCGGACGTCTCTCTTCCCCGCAGCCCCCCTCCCATTCATCATTAAGCATTCTCCATTAATCTCAACCTCACCCGTCTCCCTCCACCCCGAAGCCGCGCATAATTTTTACGCGGGTGATTTTGCTCACCGGAAACGCAGCGGTTTCTTTGTCCGGCGTAAGTTCAAGTCGAACCGTCGCGTCGTTATCCGTGCGCAAAACCGCCTGCACCTTTCCCGTGAACGTCCGCATCGCGCTGCCCGTATTGTCTTCCGGCATCGTGATTTGCGCTATGTCGCGCGCGGCAGCGGCGTCTTCCAAGAGGCGGAGTTTTCTAAAATATTCGGTGCCGTCGGCTTCAAGCGTTTCTACGTGCAGGCAGCCGGAAGCAAACTGCGACGCGCTGATGATAAGTTTTTGCCGGACGCGCGAAGCAAGGCATTTTTTTTGCTCCGCGTCGAGTTCAAGCGAATCCACGATTTTAAGCAGTTCAGTTATTTTGTTTGCGCAGGACTTTTCATCCGTCTGCAAAGCCTTCCCCGCGCGTTCGATTTTGTTTTTTCCGTACGAAATATGCGGAAAACTTGAACTCTCCTCCCGCTCGTCGGCGGTTTTCACGCGCGCCGTAACGGCAACACCCGCCCGCATAACAGCGTGTACCGCGTCTTTGCCGTCGGGAATGTCGAGAAAAAAAACGCCGTCGGCAAGTTTTTGCCGGATAAGGCGCGCGAACGCCGGAGATTTTTCTATAATACGCTGCGTTTTTTCGTCCGCCTTGAGCACGTAGCCGCGGTACAAGAGAGCGCCCGAGTACGCGCCGTACCATTCCTCGACGTTCATTTTAAGGCTTTCAGGAATAGCGTGCGCGGAAAAGGTTTCAAGGACGCGGTACACGTCCTTTGGCGTACGGTTTTTGTCGAACGCGCGGCTGACGGACTTTTTCGTCAGTTCAAACTCGCTTGCCGTGCCGTAGCGCGCGATGTCTGAAAATTCCGCAAGCGAAAGCACGTCTTTAAGCATGAGGTGCGGCATAACCGTTATCGAATTTCCTGCGTTGACTACAACCGAATGCGCCGCGTCCGTTTCCTTCGTCTCTTCTGCCTTCCCTCCGCCCATGCAGGACTTTTGAACGCGTCCGCTTACGCAAAATACCGCTTCACCCTCAGTCGTTTCGCCGATTTTCGTCAAAATTCCGAATTCGATTGCCGCGTCTACGATCGCTTCTGCAATGTGCGACTTTTCAAGCGGCTCCTCGTCCTTTGTAAAGTGCGCTTCAAGGATTCTGTCAAAGCGGCTGAACGAAGTTTTGACTTCCGCTCTATTCTTTTTGTTTGCAAGCAGAAACATCGCGCGCACAATGACGGACTTGGTAAATCCTTCCGCCGGAATGGATGCAAGCGTATCCGTCAAACGCTGCGCATGCGCACGGAGATTTTCCCGTCCGAAGCGCACGGCGGCAGAGACGACAAGATACGCGTATTGCCCGCACTCGCACAGTTCGGAAAAGGCTTTCAGTTTTGCTTCATCGGTAAAAAGTCCCGTCCCGTCGTACTTAAAAACGCCGAGATTCATAAACGCCTTGACTAAAAGGGAAGCGCGCTTCTCCTCTCCTAGAAAAACCGTCTCAAGCCGCTCCAAGGCCTTCTTTTTCAATTCCCCGCTGCCCTTGCACATATCAGGGAACATATTGACGTGAGAAACAAGCGCACCGATAAACAGCGGCGAAAGCGAAGACTCCGTGCCGCCGGTAAAACGCGCGCATTCGGCGGCGGGAAGCAGCGCGTTCAAGTCGATAAAGGGAAGCAGAACGTCGTCGAGCAGCGGATTGAGCCGCAATTCCTTTGAGCCGTCCTTCCTCGTGTGCGGATAAACGAGCAGACGGTCGCTCAAGTTCATCAATTCGGCATAGACGGCGGCAAAGTCGTATTCCCCCGCAAACAACTCGGTCAACTTTTCCTGCGTCGGCTGTTCGATAATCGAAACGGCGGTCAGCGCCTTTATATCGAATCCGGAAATAAAAAGTCTGATGTTTTCGCGGTTGTCCGTATTGCGCAAAATGGAACTGAGACGCTCAATGAGTTTGTGCTTGTTAAACGGCGTATGAATCTCGCCGAGGTAGGCGCGCATAATCTCAAAAAAACGCGCGTCAGGCAGCGTCGCCATCGCCTCCCGCCACTTGATAATGCGCTCCGTCCTCTCGTTGTCAGTATTGTGCATTTTTGTATCTCCGTTATCAGTGTGCGTTTACCGCAGCATCTTTCTTTTTTTAGAGCGCGACCGGAATTCGTAACCGGCTTTCCGCGGTTTCATTCGCGGCGCGCCGCGAACGGCTCCGCCGCCGCTCCAATCCGGCGCAGGCGAATTTTCCGTCGTTTGCGGACTCTCCGTCTTTTTATTGCGTCACCCGCAAGTCTCCGTCCGCAGTACGTCTCCACGCAGCAGTGTCATCACCGTCACGCCCACGTCCGCACTGCCGCCTCGACGCGGGCGTTACTTCCGCCAGTCACGGATTCTCCGTCTTCATGTCGCGTCCCGCAAGCCCTTGCGCGCAATGCTCATACTCCGCGCGGAAGCGTCGTCATAGTTGCGCTCGCATGCGCTGCTGTCCTGTCGCGGGTTCTCCGTCTCCACGTTGCGTCCCCGCAAGTCCCGTGAGAAACGCGTCTCCACGCGGGAGAGTTGCCATCGGCGCGCTCGTCTGCGTTGCTGCTCCGTCTGCAGGCGTTATCTCCGCCAGCCGCGGGCTCTCCGTCTTCGTGTCGCGTCCCGCAAGCCCTCGCCCGCAATACTCAATACTCCGCGCGGAAGCGTTGTCTCCGTCGCGCTCGCATGCGCTGCTGTCCTGCCACGGGCGTCATCTTCCGCCAGCCGCGGGCTCTCCGTCTTCGTGTCGCGTTGTCCACAAGCCCCTCACGCAATCCGTCTCCGTGTAGAGACGTTGTCACCGTCGCACTCGTGCCTGCACTGCCGTTCCGTTCGCAAGCACTATCTCTCGCCAACTGCGGGTTCTTCGTCTTTTTATTGCGTCACCCGCAGGTCTCCGTCCGCAGTACGTGTCCGCCGCGCGGGAGCATTGCCATCGGCGCGCTTGCATACGCTGCCGCTTCGACACGGGCTCTCCGTCTTCATGTCGCGTCCCGCAAGACCCCGCCCGCAACGCGTCTTCACGCGGAAGCGTTGTCTCTGTCGCGCTTGCATGCGCCGCTGCCCTGCCACGGGCGTTACCTCCGCCAACCGCGGGGTCTCCGCGTTGCGTCCCCTCGCAAGTCCCCGCGCACAATGCGTCTTCACGCGGAAGCATTGTCACCGGCGCGCACGCATATGCTGCCGCCTCGACGCGAGCGTTATCTCTCGCCAGCAGCGGGCTCTACGTCTTCATGTTGCATTACCCGCAAGCCCTCGCTCGCAATACTCATATTCCGCGCAGGGGCGTTGTTACCGTCACGCTCACGCATACGCTGCCGCCTCGTCGCGGGCGTTATCTCCGCCAACCGCGAAGTCTCCGTCTTCGTGTCGCGTCCCGCAAGTCCCCGCGCTCAATGCTCATACTCCACGCGGAAGTGTTGTCTCCGTCGCGCTTGCATGTACTGCCGCCCCGACGCGGGCGTTATCTCCGCCAACCGCGAAGTCTCCGTCTTCGTGTCGCGTCCCGCAAGTCCCCGCGCTCAATGCTCATACTCCACGCGGAAGTGTTGTCTCCGTCGCGCTTGCATGTACTGCCGCCCCGACGCGGGCGTTATCTCCGCCAACCGCGAAGTCTCCGTCTTCGTGTCGCGTCCCGCA
>JBQNBN010000024.1:0-30706 GCA_052169915.1 Treponema sp. | reverse complement strand
CAAAATCTCGTGCGGGCGGGAATGACGTTATGTCTTTCAAACTTATTTCTTTTCCGCCCGCAGCCGCACCTTGACCAGATGGGGGGGGGGGGGGGGGGGGGGCTATAATCTCCGAAGGGTATCTGCGTGCCGAAAAATCGCGGGAGAGGCGCGGCATACGGATACGGAAACAGTCCGTTGAGTCGCTTTGCCTGCACGCCAGACAGAGGCGGAACCGATTCCGAGGGCTCAAAAATCCCAATACCTGAAAAGGAGATTATTATGAAGAAAAGAACAATCGGCGCGCTTGCAGTGATTGCCGTTTTTGCAGTCGCTTTGACCGGATGTACGCACCGGCTGGGAGCGTTTACCGTCATTTCCACAAGAAATATCGACTGGAGCCGCGCGGGGGAATACCGGCGTGATAATGCACGACTTACGGGCGAAGACCTTGCGCACATAATCTTAGTCTTTCCGACGAAAATCATAACCATTGAGGATGCGGTCGATAAAGCGTTGGACAAGGTGCCCGGAGCCGTTGCTCTTGTAGATGCCGTATTACGGGATAAGCAGGTTATCGGCGTGGTGTATCAGCGGCACTCGTATATCGTGGAAGGCAGCGTTCTGATTGACCCGAAACTTGTTGCAGAAGCGCAGGAGGAATCGAAATACTATATCGGAATATACGACGGGAAAAAGGACGTTCAATTTTCCGAAGTTTCACAGTCCGAATACGCGAGACTTAAAACCGATATGGAAAGTTCCAAAACCGTGATGAAGTTGTAAAACGGAGAGAGACAACGCCTGCTGGAGTTCCGCTGCGGGCGGCAGAGAACGTGATTTGACAGACTGTGCTGGAGTCCCGCCCGCACAAGTTTTGCCGCATGGCAAAACTTGCAATAAAGCAGTGGACAGTAAAAACATAATTTGAAAGATTTAACGGAATTGCCGTCCGCTCCAAGTGTGCATTCCGCAAACTTGCGGGAAATGGAGTTTGAAGCAATCGATATCTCATGACGCAAAATAACGAGGTTTGAAAGACTAGGCGGGGATTCCCCTGCAGGCTTTGCCGCATAGCAAAACTTGCAGATAAACGGCTTCATAGCGGAGTTTTGTCTGCCGTCGTAAAACTTGAGTTTTGGGGCGGCAGTCATTGCTAGTGCGGCAGCGTATTTCCGGCAGTCAAATATCTTTTTTTGTCGATAGGAGCGTTTTCTTCTATATGAATTATATCCAGCAATATGAGCGGGCACTCAATCTCTGCGCAGGAGTCAAGGCGCAGCAAGGCGGAGCCGAGTTCCGCGCGTTTTTCTGCAACGAGTACGCGCCTGCCTTCCGTAAGCCCCAGATTGGCGCAATAGCGGTTTTGCGACGCCGTTCCGGCAAGACGCGTTATCGTGCACAATTCATTTTCCGGAGCGGAGGCAAGAGCGATTTCCGGCGCGTAGGTATTTTGGTTCTTCCGAGGGATGGGCGCGCCGTGCGGGTCGCGTTCGGGGTAGTTTAAGTATTCGTCGATTAGATCAATCAATTTTTCGGAAACGGAATGTTCAAGTTGTTCAGCTTCGTCGTGGATTTCGCGGTCGCTCATGTCGAAAAGTTTAATGAGAAAAGTTTCCAACAAGCGATGGCGGCGCACAATCGAAAGTCCGTATTGCTTGCCCTTCGCCGTCAATTTGCAGCCGCGATAACTTTTGTATTCAAGATAGCCGTCTTTTTCAAGTTTTTTTATCATCATCGTCGCCGTTCCCGGCGTTACGGACAAGAGTTTTGCAACTTCTCCCGTGCCGAGCGTGTCTTTATCCTGTGCGGAGCAGACTTTTACAATCGACTTTAGGTAATTTTCAGCGGCAATATCGGAAATGACTGACATAATCCTCTCTCAAAAAAAATTGCGGAACGCACATTTCACAGAAAACTGCCATTCCCCCGAAATGTTGACAATGACATTCCTCAGACAATTACTCCAAAACGCCATTATCTTCTAGTTTTGCCGAATGGCAAAACTAGGGCGGGCGGTACACAACTTCATCTTTCAAACTCTGTAGTAACTGCCCGACAAACTTGGCAGGGCGGCACACAACTCCATCTTCCAAACTTCGTAATAACCGCCCGACAAACTTGCAGCCGGCGGCAACAACAGACATAAACCGCTCCCCAAACACCATTTTCATCAAGTTTTGTCGATAGACAAAACTTGTAGGGCGGCTACTGCGTTATGTCTTTCACGCTCCGTAAGTAAACGCCAGTAAAGTTAGCAGGACAGAGTTTTTACCCGCAAGTTTGCGATAAGCAAACTTGTAGCCGGCGGCAACCTCGCTACGATTTTAAATCAAATTTTTCTCCGCCGGCGCTATTATATAGATAAGTTTTGAAAACTTCAATTTTCAAGAATTCTCAACTTTTTGCATTCCAATTCCTACTGATTCGATTGACTTTTTATTTTTATTTTGATATACAAAAATAAAAAGTTTGGCATATCAAAATAAAAATCGGCAACGTGGCGATTCCAGTCGCTTAGGATGCCGGACGGTTTGCGTTGCAGACCGAATGAAACAACAGGGGTAACACCATGAAAAAACTCATTTTAGGCGCGGCGCTGTGTCTTGCCGCAGTCACTTCGGTTTGCGCAAAACCGAAAATGAAAAATGCAAAGCCGCTTGTCGTAACGACAATCGGGATGATTGAAGACGCCGTCAAAAATATCGGCGGGGACGACGTACAGGTTTCGGCGTTGATGGGAGCGGGCGTTGATCCGCATCTTTACAAAGCGACTGCAGGAGACGTTAAAAAACTCAACGAAGCGGACTTGATTTTGTACAACGGTCTGCATCTTGAAGCGAAAATGAGCGACGTTCTTGCAAAACTTTCCAAAACTCGCTTTGTCGCCGCCGTATCGGAAACGATTCCGGTAGAAAACCGCTTGCCGTTTGAAGAAAGCGAGTTCGATCCGCACGTGTGGTTCGACGTAAAACTGTGGTCGTATTCGGTAAAGTCCGTGTACGACAACCTTTGCAAACTCGTTCCGGAGAAAAAAGCGGCGTTTACGGAACGCTACGCGGCGTATCAAAAGCAGCTTGACGACCTTGACGCCTACACCCGCGAGCGTGCGGCAACGCTGCCGGAAGGTAAACGCGTTTTGGTTACGGCGCACGACGCGTTCAACTACTTCAGCCGCGCATACGGTTTTGAAGTAAAAGGCTTGCAGGGAATCAGCACGGTAACGGAAGCGAGCACGAACGACATGAAAATGCTTGCGGACTTTATCGCGGAGCGCAAACTTCCGGCAATCTTTATCGAGTCGTCTGTTCCGCACAAAAACGTTGAAGCGCTGCAGGCGGCAGTCCGCGACCGCGGCTACGACGTCTCTATCGGCGGCGAACTGTATTCGGACGCGATGGGCACGGCAGGCACTCCCGACGGAACGTACATCGGTATGCTCAAGCACAACATCGACACGATTGTAAACGCGCTGAGCAAGTAAAACGTGTGTTGAACGCTGAAAAATCGTAATCGGGTGAAGACACAACCTACGCCCGATTATAGCGGAAATTGCCGCAAGGCGATTGGAGCGGAAAGCGGTTCGGAAAAACCGTTTGCGTCCAAAAATTCAAAAAGGGAAAGGCAATGAGTGAAAATCGGAGCAAAACGGCGCCGGCGGTGCGCGTGAGCGATTTGACGCTTGCGTATCGTGAAAAGCCCGTGCTGTGGGATATTGACGTGAGTATTCCGCAGGGCGTAATGGAGGCGGTTATCGGGCCGAACGGCGCGGGAAAGTCGACGTTTTTGAAGGCGGTGATGGGAATTTTGCCGCTTGCGTCGGGGAATGTTGAGGTTTTGGGAAAACCGTTTGCCAAGCAGAGGCGGCGCGTTGCGTATGTGCCGCAGCGGAGCGCGGTGGATTGGGATTTTCCGACGACGGTGTTCGACGTCGTGCTGATGGGTTCGTACGGTTCGCTCGGTTGGATAAAGCGGCCGGGAAAGCGCGAAAAGGAAGCGGCGGCAAAGGCGCTTGAAAAAGTCGGTATGACGGACTTTGCCGCACGGCAGATAAGCGAACTTTCAGGCGGACAGCAGCAGCGCGTCTTTTTAGCGCGCGCGCTGGTTCAGCAAGCGGATTTGTATTTTATGGACGAGCCTTTTCAGGGAGTTGACGCCGCTACGGAGCGCGCGCTCGTTGTGCTGCTCAAGGAATTAAAGGCGGCGGGTAAAACGCTTGTCGTTGTTCACCACGATTTACAGACGGTAAAAGATTATTTTGACCGCGTTCTTTTGTTGAACGTCAAATTGATTGCCGAAGGCGAACTTGAAACGACCTTTACCGAAGAAAACTTACGGAAAACCTACGGCGGAAGAATCTCCGCCGCAGGCTGAAAAAGCATTTAATAAGGTTTGCAACTGCAAAACCACAAGGCATTATTTTATGCGAGTTTTGCCGCAGGCAAAACTCGTGCAGGCGGCACTCATTTACATCATTTAAGAATCAATAACAACCGCCTGCGGGAGGAACAAACAACATGGATTTTTTTTCTGATTACACATTGCGGAACGTCATGCTCGGAACGCTCCTGCTCGGCATGGGCTCCGGTTTAGTCGGCGTGTTTGTGCTTTTGCGGCGGCAAAGTCTCATCGGGGACGCGGTATCGCACGCGGCGCTGCCGGGCATCGTTATCGCATTTTTGCTGACGGGAACAAAGGACATTTCCGTTTTGCTGACCGGCGCCGCGTTGAGCGGACTTATCGGCACGCTGTGCATTACATCGATTATCAGAACCACGAAAATCGACACGGACGGCGCGCAGGGAATCGTGCTCGGCGTATTTTTGGGACTGGGCTTTTTGCTTTTAACGCACGTACAAAAGTCCCCCGACGCTGCAAAAGCCGGACTGGATAAATTCGTGTTCGGACAGGCGGCGACAATCATGCAGAGGGACGTTATTTTAATTGCGGCGGTGGAATTGATAATCTCTTCCACTATCTTTTTATTCTGGAAGGAATTGAAACTTGCTACCTTTGATCCCGCAATCGCTTCCGTCATGGGCTTTTCTCCCAAAAGAGTAGAATTGATTATCACCGCGCTTACCGTCCCGGCAATCGTCGTCGGCATTCAAGCGGTCGGCGTTATCTTGATGAGCGCCCTCCTCGTCGCCCCCGCAGCGGCTGCGCGGCAGTGGACGGACAAATTAAGCCTCATGGGAATAGCGGCGGCGCTCTTCGGCGGACTTGCAGGCGCGGGCGGCTCCATCATTTCATCTCAAGTGCCCAAACTTGCCACCGGCCCCGTCATCGTCCTTCTGTTGACGGCGGTCGCAGTCGTTTCAATCATTTTTAGTCCGCGCCGCGGCGTTTTACAGCGTATCCTAAAACACGAATCGCTGAAGCATTCGGTACGCCTTGCGCTCCGCAAAGCGGAAACGGCAGTCGCCTAAGGAGTCGGCATGACGGCGGAAATCATTATTCTTGCGATTATCGTTTCGGCTGCGTGCGCGGTGTGCGGCGTGTTTTTGGTGCTCCGGCGCATGGCTTTGATGAGCGACGCGGTCAGCCATTCGATTATACTCGGCGTTGTCATCGGGTTTTTCATTTCGAAAAGCCTGTCGTCAGTCGTTCCTGTTGTCGGGGCAGTCGTCGCAGGACTTGCGTCGGTTATTTTCACCGAATACCTGCAAAAAACGCGGCTTGTAAAAAGCGACGCGGCGATAGGGCTGGTGTTCCCCGCAATGTTCAGCGGGGGCGTGCTCCTCGTAAACCTTTTTGCAGGCAACATTCATCTTGATACCGACTCCGTCCTGCTCGGAGAAATAGGACTTGCCCCGCTCGACAGAATCGACTTATTCGGCGCAAGCATTCCGCGCAGCACTTTTGTCATGAGCGTTATTCTTTTTATGAACGTGCTGCTTTCATTCCTCTTTTTTAAGGAATTGAAACTTTCGACTTTCGACAAAAACTTGGCGGCGGCTCTCGGATTTTCACCGTCGGCGCTGAATTACGGCTTGATGACGGCGGTCAGCATTACCTGCGTCGGCGCGTTCGACTCGGTGGGCGCGGTGTTGGTAACGGCGTTGATGATCGCGCCTCCCGCCGCCGCTCTTCTTTTGAGCGACGACTTAAAAACCGTGCTCGTTCTTGCCGCCGTAATCGCCTCTCTTTCATCCGTGAGCGGATTTTTCCTTGCGGACAGAATTGACGGCAGTATCGCAGGCGCAATGGCAGTAATGAGCGGCGTCTTCTTTGCGGCGGTCTATCTTTTTTCTCCCAAACACGGACTTATCCGGCGGTATCTTGCGCTTAAAAAACTGCGTCTCGAATTCGCACTGCAAAATCTTGCCGTTCATTTGTACAATCACCGCAACACGACTTCAGAAGCATACGAATGCCGGCAGGCGCATTTGACCGAAGACGTAAACTGGTCAAAATCGAAGGCAAAAAAAGTCTGCGCCGCCGCAAACCGCCTTCACTTGGTGGAAGCGTCCGGCGGAATGCTCCGTCTCTTACCCGAAGGCATACGACTTGCCGAAGCGGCGCTTGAGCGGTAACGACGCTTCGGCTGGACGAGCCGTTTGCAGTCGAAACAAAGAGGACTTTTCCAGTCGGCATGAAGATTGTTCATTAGACCTGTTCGATAAACGTCGTTCTCGAATAGGTTTATTTGACAGCAGTCGGCTTTTTTGGTAATTTTACGAAAATTTTTTAAGGATGGCAGGATATGGGTGCACGCGGGGAGCTTTTCACGACAGAGGTTTATCTTGACAACCGTTCTTATTTTTTCAACGTAAAGGAAAACCGGAACGGCGATGTGTTTTTGCAGATTGTGGAAAGCAAAAATAAGGACGGCGCGGACGCTGACCGCCATCAAATTGCTGTTTTTGCCGACGATATGCAAAAATTTTTGCAGGGCGTTGACCGCTCGCTGAACTTTATCGAAAAGGACAGAAAACAGCGGACGAAATTAAAGGCGGAAAAAAAAGCCGAGCGCGCAAAAAAAATCTATCGCTTAAAAGAAACGGAATCTAAAAAAGACGACGGCATAAAACGCACCGGAAGAATTCACGTTGTGTCTAAGCGCGTAAAACCGGAAGACAGTGAAACAGAAGTTTCCATTCCCCCCTCCCCTGCCGCCGGCAATGAACAAACGACAGATTAAACATGATTTTTAGGCGTGCGCTGTAAACGTACGACGCCGCGTTAATATCTGAATGAAAGCCGCTGTATCGGAGATACGCCGATCCGGCGGCATATTTTTATGTGTTCGGGCGTCGGGTAGCCCTTGTGTCCGGCGTATCCGTAGTCGGGATATTGCGAATCAAGTTCCGTCATTAAATGATCGCGCGCGGTTTTTGCAAGAATGCTTGCCGCCATCACGGCAGGATAGCGCGCATCCGCCTTGGGTTCGCACAAAACTTCCGCGCACGCGATATCCGGCGTAAAAATACCGTCCGTCATCGCGGTAATTTCAGCGCCGTCAAGTCCGTAAGCGGCAGTCCAAGCCTCCAGCCTGTCCGCCATGTCTTCAAACGCCCGCTTCATCGCAAGCAAAGAGGCTTGCAAAATGTTGATTTTATCGATTTCGGTATGACTTGCAAAACCGACTCCCCAGCAGGCGGACTCTTTTATGACGGTTTCCGCAGCAAAACGCTTTTTGGGCGACATTTTTTTTGAATCGTTCAGAATATGAATCGGAAAGTCAGAAAGCAGAATGACGGCAGCGGCGGAAACGGGGCCTGCAAGCGCGCCGCGTCCGGCTTCGTCAATTCCGCAAAAAAGAGCCATCGCTAAAAACCGGCTGCCGTGTTGCCGGAATACTCGACGGAAAGAGTGCGCTTGCCGCGGAAAACAGGCTCGTTCGCGCCGCCGGACTTTGTCAATTCCGCCTTAAACGAATTATCCGTAATGCTGCTGTGCGTGTCGAACAATTCTGCAATCCGTCCGAGCGCGCCGCTGACGCTGCACTCGCTTGAACGCAGTTCAAAGATGCCGCCCTGCGCAGAAAAATTAACTGCCGTTTCCGCGACCGCCGCAATCCGCGAGTTGAGGACGCTTATTTTAGAGCCGGTTGAATCGACTGCGGAAGAATAGACGCGCGCGCGCGCCGTTATTCCGCTTTTTTGCAGCATTACAACTGAATTTTCCGCGTTGATAACCGTTCCGCTGCGGGCAAAAAGCGCGGAAACTTCAACTTCGTTTAATTCCAAAACGCCGCGTTGGATTTGAAAGACGTTTGAGTTTTTCGTTTCGGCATCGTCATCAAAACCGTCGGCTTGCTTTGAGATAATCACGCCGGAAACGGCAAGATTTGCGTTGCGCAATACAATAGAAGAATTTGCAGGCAGAATGAGTTCCGCGTCCCCCGCGCCTTCAATGCGGCAATTTGAAGACAACGCGACCTGTCCGCCGGGCATAGTTATTTTTCCCTTTACGTGGACTACGGAAAATTTGCTTTTGTTTATAAATTGAGGCAGCGCGTCAAATGAAGAATACGGGTGCGCCTTTGTTCCGTCGGCAGCCGCTTTTTCCGCCTCCGAAGCGGCTCCTCCGTCGATGTAATAATTGTACGTATCGATGAGCGCGCCGTATTCGGAAACGCGGCTTTTGTTCCCGTTCGCGTCCTCGGCATAGGCGAAAACTTTGTAGGCGGTTCGTCCGTCCGCCGACGGCTTTAGAGTCAGCATTTTGCCGGAGAGTTTTTTGTAAGAAATGCCGTTTAAGTCGAAAAGTATGGAATCCGAGGCAATATCGCTTGTGTTATCGAGAATGACGGGACCTGCCACGGCGGCAAAAATATCGAATGCGCCGCTGCTTTCTATAGACAGCGCAATGCTTCCGCGCGAAAAACCGTTTTCTGCAGACGAAACAAAGACAGGCGCGGCGGGCTTTTGGCGGTTGACATTGTACGAAAACGGGAGTTTTCCCTGATACACCGAATCATAGAAAACGTCCGCCGCCGCGGTGCCGGAAGCGTTGTCGCCCTCAAACGTATCGATTCGGATGGCGTCATAGAGTTCAAAGGTCTGCCCCGCTGCGTTCGGTACGCCGAACCGGTAACCGACGGCACCTTTGACAAAGAGGCGGGATGAGCCGTCACCGTCTTTTTTTGTTTTAATCTTGGGTTTGGGCGGCAAAACGAATGTTTGAACGGGATTTTCCGCCTCGTAGTCGATTCCCTGCCACGAAATTTTATGGCGGAACGCGCGGTCAATCTTTATCGGAACGTCGGGCTGCGTCCACCAGCCGCCGTCGATTTTGTAAATCATTTTTTTATCGGTAAAAACGACGGTGTCCCAATCGCGGATTTCAAACGGCACGTCGCGGCGGCTGTACGTTCCGCGCACGGCAGGCAGCGTATGCAAAACGAACCGCCACAATATTCCGCCGGACTTAATCGTCAGCGGCACGTACCGCTCCAAAACCGTATCTTCAGGAATTGAAAGCGTCCTGCCGCTCTCAAGATTTGTAAAATCGCGTCCGAACCCGTATTCGACGGACGAAGGAATTACCAATTCGCTTCCGGCGCGATAATCGTATATTCCATTTGAAAGCGTTTTAACAAAGTCCGCGCCGGCGCGATCGCTCGGTAAAACCGCTTCGTGAACGGAAAAATTTAATTCCTTCGACGTTTTTTTCCCGTCGGTAAACACAAAAACGACTTTTAATTGAATATCGCCAGCAACATCGAGCAGTACGGGACCGTCGTAGGCAAGTCCCGACGCTTCAGGATCGCTTCCGTCAAGCGAATAATACGCAAGCGCCGCTTCCCCTTCCTCCAGCACCAAAAACTGCCGGTTCGCCCAGTCGCCGGCAATGGGATTGAGTATTTCCTGCGCCGGAAGAGCGCACGCGGCGGCAAAAAATGCGAATGCAAAAAACGACTTTGCGGCTGCGGAAAATCCGTTCATTTATTTTCTAACGCCTGTCCTAGAATTTGCTTTAATTCGGGATCCTGCCGGTAATAATTTTCTTCCAATTCCTTTTGAGAAAGCCCCACCAATTCATGGCTCATATAATGAATCCACAAATCTTCTTCAGGCGACGTAACCGTAAATTTGCGGCACCAGTAATCGGGCTGAATGGGCTGTAATTCCTTGTAGGTAACGCATTTATAATCGTGAACGACGACTTTTATATTTTCGCGGGGAACGCCGTAGTCCTTCAATAGAATGTTGACGAGCGCATTTATCGTGTTTCCGGTGTCAAAAATGTCGTCGACAAGCATAATGCGGTCGCCGGGACGCAGATTTGCAGGCGGATACGTCCAGCCGTCAACATACACGCGGGGACTGGACTCGCGCACTCCCGAATACGAACGCGCAACGACCGCCGCATACAAAACGGGATGACGCCCCGTATTGACCAGCTTGTAGAATTCACTGATAACGTTCGCCATGTACGCACCGCCGCGCAACGAGCAATAAATAACGTCCGGCACAAAACCGTCTTCGTTGAACATCTTATGCGCAAGTTTGAGCGCGTCGTTGCGGACAACATCGTATTGCAGGAATTCCTTGACCATAAAAACCTCTATGGCGCGGAATTATAGTGGATATGAAAGCCGTTTTCAAGAAACAATATTTTTACCGAAAGATGGATGCGGTGCGGAATGCCGGCGCTCGGTATCGCCGGAGGCACCAAACGGACTTAAGATGCGGCGCGGGACATGCGGCTCGATACTCCAGCTCACGCGAATGCGCATGGAAAATGACGCGAATGCGGCTGCGTTATCAAGTCAACGGAGCCTTTTCTTGAACGGATAAAATTCCGCGCGGCAGCCTCTCCACGAATCGGCGAGGAACAGCGATTAATTCGTTAATGATGCGCGTAATATTTCTTGTTCGACTGCTTTTTGAATAAATTGATTTAATGATATGCCTTGCATAACCGATAATAGTTTTGCCTTTCTATGTATCTCAGGCGTAATACGGACATTGAAGCTGCCTTTATATGATTTCTCTATTTTTTTACCATTCTCTTTGCATAATATTACATAATCATTCACAGCCTCTTCAAAGGCGTGCTTTAATTCAACGACTGTATTTCCTTCAAAAGAAACCAGATCATCAACACCTTCTATTTTTCCAAAAAAGATTTCATCATCTGCATTAAAATGAACGGAACCTATAAATCCTTTATACTGTAAGATATCTTTCATATTAATCCTCTTGCCGTTAATTCTTCTATCAATTTGTTCTATTTGATACTGTTTTAATACATTTTTCGGATGCGGTTTATGCAGTCGAATAATGCGCCTTATTTTTTCATTAAAAAACGCCGCACAAGAACCAGATGTTTTTCCTCTTTGAGTTTCTTTATAGTCTCGTTTTCCTAATAAGTTCCTTAATTCATCATATGTAAAATCAACCGGTTTGATAAAAAGCCTTTTTATTCTTTTTTGGGCGCAGCCTGAACTTGTAACCGGCTTTCCGCGGTTTCATTCGCGGTAAACCGCGAACGGCTTGCGCCGCCGCTCCAATCCGGCGCAGGCACTGCTCCCGTCGTTTGCCCCGTTTCCGCATTGTTTACGGAACTTCCCGCAGGTTCGGCAGGCAAGTGCAGCAAAGTTTGAATGATAGACAGGGCGCCGCCTGCCTGCCGCAAACGGCTCTGATAGAGCGTTTAGGGGCGGCAGAAAATACAGTTTGAAAAACTAAACGAAGTCCCCCATTCTCCTCGGGTGCCGTCGAAAAAAATCAGGCGGAGAAAAATCCGTCTTGCTGGACGCTGCGCCGCCTTAAATAAAAACGCCGCCGGCAAAAGAAATCTCTTCCGCCGGCGGCGTTTAATTCGGTAATCGATAAAAGATTATTACATATCTTTCATCATGCCGTCATTTTTTTTCATCATACCGTCGTCTTTCATCATGCCATCGTTTTTATCGGACTGCATTCCGCCGTCTTTCTTTTTTTTGCTGGCAGATGACATTTCATCGTCCTTCATCATACCGTCATCTTTCATGTCCATGTTTTTATCGCCGGACATGTCGTTCTCCATCATCATGTCGCCATTTTGCATGTTCATGTCTTTTGAAGAAGACGTCGTTTTGCATCCGGCAAAAAGCGCGGCTGCAAGACCACCAACGGCAAAAGCCTTTACAATTTTGCTCTTAATCATATATGTAACCTCCTGCCTGCCGAAATCTCGGCGGCAATTATGACCGGCGCGGAGAATAGCACAACTCATATTTTTTTGTAAACTGCTTTTTTTATCATGAAGACCATAATTGCAATCGATTTTCCGCTCATAATTTTCTTGACTTCACAAATCTCCCGCACTATACTCAAAAACATCTTCAGGGCTGGGTGCAATTCCCGACCGGCGGTACAGTCCGCGAAAGCGAATC
The DNA here is from genome assembly GCA_052169915.1 of Treponema sp. GTDB lineage: Bacteria > Spirochaetota > Spirochaetia > Treponematales > Treponemataceae > Treponema_D. Next base: position 18,396 of record JBQNBN010000024.1, on the reverse strand, counting down.
GCTTTGATTTGGTGCAATTCCAAAACCGACAGTTACAGTCTGGATGGAAGAAGATGGATGAATCTTTTATCTATTTTTATATTGCCATGATATGAGCCCGAAGCGTCTTCGGGCTTTTTTTGCGCCCGCAAAGGCGCATCAAGGCTCATGCAAGGGGGAAAGAAATGATGAACACGTTGGAAGGAACGTTTTCAGGACACGGACTGCGAATCGGCATTGTCGCCGCGCGTTTTAACGAATTTATCACCGCAAAATTGGTCAGCGGCGCAAAGGACGCATTGCTGCGTCACGGCGTCAAAGAAGAGAACGTTACGCTTGCATGGACGCCGGGCGCGTTTGAAATTCCGCTTATTGCGCAAAAAATGGCTGCATCGGGAAAATACGACGCCGTCATTACGCTCGGCGCCGTAATCAGAGGCTCCACTCCGCATTTCGACTATGTGTGCGCGGAAGTCTCCAAAGGCGTTGCGCAAACATCGCTTGCAAGCGGCATTCCCGTCATATTCGGCGTGCTGACAACCAATTCGATTGAAGAAGCGGTTGAACGCGCGGGAACGAAGAGCGGCAACAAAGGTTTTGACGCGGCGATGGCGGCGCTTGAAATGGCGAACCTCGTGAAGGAACTCTAGCATGGCGGACTATGAATATATGCGCCGCGCGCTTGCGCTTGCCGCACAGGGAGAAGGCAAAGTCAATCCCAATCCGCTGGTCGGCGCGGTCGTTGTAAAAGACGGCGCGATTATCGGCGCAGGCTGGCACAAAAAGTACGGAGAAGCGCACGCGGAAGTCCACGCGCTCGATGAAGCGGGAGAGGCCGCGCGCGGAGCGACGCTGTACGTAACGCTTGAGCCGTGTTCCCACCAAGGAAAAACGCCGCCGTGCGTTGAGCGGATTATCAAAAGCGGCATTACGCGCTGCGTCATCGCGATGGAAGACCCCAATCCGCTGGTTGCAGGCAAAGGAATCGCCGCGCTTGAAAACGCCGGCATCAAAACGGAGACGGGGCTTTGCAAGTCGGAAGCCGAATCGCTCAACCGCGTATTCATCAAGTACATCACGACGGGAATTCCCTTTTTGTTTTTGAAAAGCGCCGTTACGCTTGACGGAAAACTTGCCGCCCGCTCAGGGCATTCCCAATGGATTACGAACGAAGAAGCGCGCAGCAAGGTGCAAAAACTGCGCAACAAATACATGAGCGTCATGGCGGGAATCGGAACAGTGCGCGCCGACAATCCTCGTTTGACCGCGCGCATAGAAAACGGCAGAAATCCCTACCGCATTATCGTTGACCCGCACTTGACCATCAGCCGCGGCGCGCGTCTTTTGCATTACGGCGACGGCAAAACCATTATCATTACGTCGGAGGCCGAACGCGGACGCGAAAAACACAAAGACATTGCGGACTTGCAAACCGAATTCATTTTTATGGAAGGACGGTCGTTCAGTTTTGCCGCGATGCTTAAAAAAATCGGCGAACGCGGTATCGATTCTGTCATACTGGAAGGCGGCGGCGTGCTCATCTCGCAGGCGTTTCGGGAAAACGTTATCGACGGCGGCGAGATTTTTATCGCGCCCAAAATCTTGGGCGACAAAGAAGCCGTGTCGTTCGTTCACGGATTTTCTCCGACGGGAATCGAAGGCGCAATCCGCCTGCCGAACGTCAAAGTCAATACCTACGGCGATAACTGTTCGATGGAATTCTACAAGGAATTCTCCAGCGGGCAGCACGGCTAGGAGCGCGCTATGTTCACCGGTTTAATAGAAGAAATCGGCACGGTTGCAGGCGTTTCCGACGGCAGCCTTGCGCGTCGTCTTACAATCCGCTGCAAGACCGTGCTCCAAAACGCGAAAATCGGCGACAGCATTGCGACGAACGGCGTCTGCCTTACCGCAGTCGAAATCGGCGGCGATTATTTTACTGCCGACTGCATGCACGAAACGATACGGAAGACGAATCTTATTCGGCTTAAAGCGGGCGACGCGGTCAATTTGGAAAAATCGCTGACGCTTGCCGCTCCGCTCGGCGGGCATTTGGTAACCGGCGACGTCGATTTTGAGGCGCGCATTGCTTCAGTCGAAAAGGACGGGATTGCAAAAATCTACACGATTGAAACGCCCGCAAAATACCTCCGCTACATGGCGGACAAGGGACGGGTGAGCGTTGACGGGGCAAGCCTTACGATTATGGCGTTGACGCGCGAGTCGTTTTCACTCTCGCTCATTCCCCACACGCAGGAAGCGGCGACGCTCGGAAGAAAAAAAGCCGGCGATTACGTCAACATTGAAACGGATTTGATTGCAAAATACGTGGAACGAATGCTCCTCATGCCGACTGGAGAAGCGGAAAGTCCTCCGCCGCGCATGAACAGGGAGTTTTTGGCAAAATACGGATTTTAGCGGCTCGGCGGCAAACGTCTGTCTAGTCGCTTGAATCCTTGACGGGAGAAGTTTAGTCAATTTTTTTATACAGAGGAAAAAACTATGCTCAATACGATAGAAGAAGCGTTGGAAGATGTAAAAAACGGAAAGCCGATTATTATCGTCGACGATGAAAATCGGGAAAACGAAGGCGACTTGTTTGTGGCGGCTCAAAAGGCGACGCACGACTCGATAAACATGATGGCGATGGACGCGCGCGGGCTGACCTGCGTGCCGATGAGCGCGGAATGGGCGGCGCGCCTCCAACTTTTGCCGATGACGGCGGTCAATACCGACGCAAAATGCACGGCGTTTACCGTTTCCGTCGATTACAAACACGGTACGACGACCGGCATTTCAATCAGCGACCGCCTTGCGACGGTTACGCGCCTTGCAGACCCCGCCTCCGCCGCAGAGGATTTTACGCGTCCCGGGCACATTTTTCCGCTGACGGCAAAACCGCGCGGCGTTTTGGAACGCGAGGGGCACACGGAAGCGACAGTCGACTTGTGCCGCCTTGCAGGCTTAAATCCCGTCGCCGTCATTTGCGAGATTTTGAATCCCGACGGCACGATGTCGCGCCTTCCGCAGTTGGAAAAACTTGCGGCGGAAAAACAGTTGAAAATCATTTCTATAGAAGACTTAATCGCCTACCGCAAGAGACGCGAACAACTTATCTCCGTTTCCGTCGAAGCGGACATGCCCACCGAATACGGCGCGTTTTCAATAGTCGGCTTTGACAATCGGCTCGACGGCAAAGAGCATATTGCGCTCGTCAAAGGAAACGTCCGCAGCAAGGAAAACGTGCTGGTGCGCATTCATTCAGAGTGCTTTACCGGCGACATTCTAGGTTCCCGCCGCTGCGACTGCGGGGCCCAACTTCACACCGCAATGCGGAAAATCCACGAAGAAGGCGAGGGAATCGTTTTGTACCTGCGGCAGGAAGGGCGCGGAATCGGGCTTATCAACAAACTCAAAGCCTACAAACTGCAGGAAGAGGGACTTGATACGGTGGACGCGAACGTGCACTTGGGTTTTGCCGACGATTTACGCGACTACGCCCCCGCAGCCCAAATGCTCCGCGCGCTCGGCGTAACGTCAATCCGCATTCTGACGAACAATCCCGCCAAACTTGAAGGACTGGAAAAGTACGGCGTTACGATTGCAGGACGAGAATCGATTGAAATCCCGCACAACGGACTGAACAAACGCTACCTTTTGACAAAGCAAGTCCGCATGCGGCACTTCCTGCACGTACAAGCGGACGGACTGGAAAGCCGGAGCGATTGGGAAACAGCCATTCCGGAAAGGACAGACGCCGTCTGCAGGGCGGAGAACGCGTTTTAGAGACGACGGAAGATGAGCCTGCCGCGGGTAACTTTGTTTGACGCGCGGCGGACTGCGTAACTGAGGCGGACAGAACCGCTGGGGGCGGACATGTTCCGGTAAGAGAAGACGCCGTTTGCCAAACAGAGAACGTGTTTCACAGGCGGCGAAAAAAAATCATACGTGGATACGCAAAGGTTTCGCAAACTGGATTTTTTCGCGGTAACTGCATAAACGTGAAAGACAAGTCTGCCGCGGCTACCCCGCTTGTCACGCAGCAGACACGTAACCGGGGCGGAAACACTCCGCAATGTGGAGACGCTGTTTGCCGAACAAGAAACGAGTTTCACAGGTGGCTAAAGGTGAGAGCGCCTCGGGTACTCCGTTTAACGCGCGACGGACAGCGTAGCAGAGGCGGGAACACGTCAGCAAGAGAAGACGCCGTTTGTCGGGCGGAAAACGCGTTTCACTGGCGGCGGAAGAATTACGTGCGGGCACACGAAAGTTTTGCAAACCGGATTTTCGCGGCGGATGACGTAAACGTGAAGAAAAAGGCTGCCGCGGGGACTTCGTTTCGCACGCGGCGGACGAAGTAACTGAGGCGGACAGAACCGCTGGGGGGCGGACGCGATCCGGCAAGAGAAGACGCCGTTTGTCAAACGGAGAGCGTGTTTCACAGGCGGCAAGAAAATCATGTGCAGACACGCGAAAGTTTTGCAAACCGGATTTTTTTCGCGGTAACTGCGTAAACGTGAAAGGCAAGGCTGCCGCAGGTACTCCGTTTAACACGCGACGGACTGCGTAATTGAAGCGGAAACACTCCGGCAAGAAAAAACGCAGTTTGCCGGTCGGAAGACATGTTTCACAGGCAGCAAGAAAATCATGCGCGAGCACGTGAAGGTTCTGTAAACCGGATTTTTTTTTCGCGGTAACTGCGTAAACGTGAAAGACAAGGTTGCTGCGGGTACCCCGCTTGTCACGTAGCAGACACGTAACCGGGGCGGAAACACTCCGCAATGTGGAGACGCTGTTTGCCGAACAGGAAACGAGTTTCACAGGTGGCTAAAGGAGAGAGCGCCTTGGGTACTCCGTTTAACGCGCGACGAACAGCGTAACTGAAGCGGACAGAACCTCTGGGAAGAGGAGACGCGTTTTAAGGACGACGGAAGATGAGCCTGCCGCGGGTAACTTTGTTGGACGCGCGGTGGACTGCGTAACTGGGGAGAAAATTATCCGCCAAGTGAAGACGTAGTTTGCCAGTCGGGGGACGCGTTTTACAGACGGCAACAAAATCATGCGCGAGCACGTGAAGATTCTGTAAACCGGAGTTTTTTGCGGCGGCTGACGTAAACGTGAAAGACAAGGCTGCCGCAGGTACTCCGTTTAACGCGCGACAAACTACGTAACTAGGGAGAAAATTATCCGACGAGTGAAACCTCACTTTACCAGTCAGGGAACGCATTTCATAGACAGCGAAAGAATTGGGCGCGAACACGTGAAGGTTCTATAAACTGGATTTTTCGCGACGGCTGACGTAAACGTGAAAGACAATGTTGCCGCGAGAACTCCGCTTGACGCGCGGCGGACAGCGTAGCAGAGGCGGGAAACACACCACTAAGAGAAGACGCCGTTTGTCGGGCGGAAAACGCGTTTTACAGGCAGCGGAAGACGAAGCCCGCCGCGTCGTGTTTACTTCGTTGTACCGCCGTCTTCCAGACATGTAAACCGATACTTGGCAGAATATCATTCCCCCTCCGTCAGTATGTGTCGCGGTTCAAAATATCTGCAAGGCACTGAACGGAAAACAAAAAAAGCCGTCTTTAAGAAATCTTAAAGACGGCTGCAGTTTTGAGTCGGGTGAGCGGAACTCGAATCCGCGACCGCTTGCCCCCCAGACAAGTAAGCTAACCAACTGCTCTATCACCCGAAGTCGAAAGGAGTATATTCTATTTTACAAAATAAATCTAGTAGGACAACGGCGGCGGAGAAATGAGTTTCAAAAGATATAACAAAGTTATCGCCGTCTGCAGTTTGCACTGCAAACTGTGGTTAAACGATGTAGTGTCTTGAGTTTTGTTTATTTGCCGTCCATTCGTTGCCGCCTCCGTATTTCCATTCCCCCTTTAGTACAGCTTCTTTCCTGTCTCCTACTCCGTCGGGCGTTTTTTTAAGCCCGCGTTTCCAGTCCCCGCAAGTCCGACGCCTGCTTTTTGTTCCATCATCGCGCGCACTTTGAGCGGCAGTCCGAATAGCGTGATAAATCCTTCCGCGTCCTTGTGGTTGTAGAGTTCGCCGGTCGTAAAACTTGCGATGCTTTCGTTGTACAGGCTGAAGTCGGAATGACTGCCCGCGCCCTGCATCAGCCCCTTGCACAACTTGACTTTCGCCCAGCCGGTAACGTTTTCTTGGGTTTTGTCAACGAACGCCATGCACGCATCCATGAGCGGCGTAAACCATTTGCCGTCGTAGATGAGTTCGCCGACTTTTATCGCAAGTTGCTGCTTGTAATGGTAGGTGTCGCGGTCAAGGCAGAGATGTTCAAGCATTCGATGGGCAAAATAGAGGATTGCGCCGCCGGGCGTTTCGTAGATGCCGCGGCTTTTCATGCCGACGCAGCGGTTTTCGCAGATGTCGACAAGCCCAATGCCGTTCCGTCCGCCGATTTTGTTTAATTCCGTAAGCAGGTCGAGCGCATTCAATTTTTTCCCGTTGACTGCGACGGGAGTGCCTTTTTCAAAGTCGATCGTAACGTACTCGCCTGCGTCGGGCGCGTTCTCCGGCGGCGTTGTGTTTTTGAGCATTTTTTTGTAGTCCGGCTCGTTTTCGGTCTTTTCGAGTTCCAGTCCCTCGTGGCTCAAATGCCAAATATTTTCGTCGCGGCTGTATGACTGCTCCTTTTTCATCGGAACTTCAAGTCCGCGCTCTTCAAGAAACCGAATTTCCGCTTCGCGGCTGTCCAGCGTCCATTTATCGTCGCGCCACGCCGCAATGACTTTCAAGTCCGGCGCAAACGCCTTGATTGCAAGTTCGAACCGCACTTGATCGTTGCCCTTGCCGGTCGCGCCGTGACAGATTGCCGCCGCATTTTCCTGCCGCGCGTACTCGACGAGAATCTTTCCGATAAGCGGCCGCGCCGTCGACGTGCCGAGCAGGTACTCATCCTCGTAAACGGCGTTCGCTTTGAGCGCAGGCCAAATATATTCTTCAATATACTCCGCGCGCGCGTCGACGACATAGCACGCCGCCGCCCCCGTTTTGAGCGCACGGCTCTTTATCGCCTGCCAATCGTCGCCCTGCCCCACGTCAATGCAGACCGCAATCACGTCGTAGTCGTAGTTTTCTTTTAACCACGGAATGATGACTGTCGTGTCCAGTCCGCCCGAATATGCAAGAATCACTTTTTCTTTCGCCATATCGCACCTCACAAAATGTATATTTATACAGAAATCGTGCTATTACTGTATCATTATTCATATTGAGAGGCAAGACGAAGGGACTGGGGACTAGCAATTCACCGAGGGACTGTCCGCTGCGGAGTTTCCGACGGATAAATTCAACATAAGGGGAATTTTTATATGCCGTCTCCGCCCGCAAATTCTAGTCCAGCGCGCTGATGTCGAGTTTGTCAAAACCGGAAAGAAGTCGCTTGGAGATGTCTTTGAGTTTTACCAGCCCGCCCTTCCGCGCGCTTTCGATGTTCAGGGGCATGACGGGGTCGTGCAGGGACAGGCGGAGCAGCATCCAGCCCTCTGCCTCCGCGCTGTTGAATGAAATGCGCACCCCCTCATACGACTGCGGCAAGGCAAAACCCGCTTTTTCGGCGCGCTCCTTAAACGCTTGCAGCACCGCCGCACCGTATTCCTTAAAATCCTCGCCGCGTATCTTAAAACGCAATTCGGTTTCTTCCGCGAGCGGCGGGAGTTTTTCAATCAAACTTTCAATGCTTTTGCCGTCGTGTTTGGCGTTTGCAAGCGCTGTAACCAACTTCACCGCAAGAAAGGCGCCGTCATCAAGATAGTAATTTTCTTTGAGCGCACCGTGTCCCGACGTTTCCATCGCAAGAGGACTGGAAACGCCGCGCTCGTTCAGTTCGCGGCATTTGTTGATGACGTTTTTGTAGCCGCGCATATAGCGCAGGTGCGTAAGCCCGAGTTCCTGTTCAAGAAAGACGGTGAGGCGGTCGGAAGTTACTGAGTCGGTTACGATGGTCGAGTGCGGATACTCGGGCGCAAGAATCGCTGCCGTCATCGCGATAATCGCATCGCGGTTGACTTCAGTTCCGTCGGCAAGCACCGCCGACATCCGATCAACATCCGTGTCGAAAATCAGTCCTAAATCGGAACGGCTTTGCACGGTAGCGTTTTTCGCCGCTTCCATCGCCGCCTTGTTTTCAGGATTGGGAATGTGATTGGGGAAGGTGCCGTCCGGCTCAAGGAAGCGGCTGCCGCCGGTATCGGCGCCGAGTTCTTTTAAAACCCGCTCGGCAAAAAATCCGCCCGCGCCGTTTCCGGCATCGACGGCGATTTTTAAGTTTGCAAGCGGTTTTTCCGCTTGGAAGTTCAAGCCTTTCCGGATTGCGTTCCGCAGATGTTCGGAATAGAGCGCAATCAAATCGAATGAGCGGGTTTTCGGCACAGCGTTTTGTTTGCAGTCAATGCGCTGTGCGGCGGCAATGCATAAAATCTCCGTTATGTCGCCGCGTTCCAGTCCGCCCGATTTGTCGAAAAACTTAAATCCGTTCCGGTTGAACGGCAGGTGGCTTGCGGTGATCATAATTGAGCCGTCAAAGTTTGTTTCGTTAAAGACGGTGCCCATAAACATTGCAGGCGTAGTGGCAAGCGAGCAGCGGACAATAGTAACGTGCCGAGATGCAAGTCCTTCGACAATCGACTGTTCAAGCGCTTCACCGGAAAGCCGGGAATCCCGTCCGACTCCGATGACAAGCGTTTGAGGCTTCCGCCCTGTTTTTTCGGCAAGCCACAGCGCAAACGCCGCGCCGATATTCCGGCAGACTTCGGGTGTCAGATTTACGTGTTCGCCGTCAACGCCTTCCAGCGCAACGCCGCGGATATCGCTGCCGTTTTGCAGCTTCAAAAAATCGTTTTCGTTCATAGTGCGCGCAGTATAAAGGAAAATGGCGGACGGGGAAACTGCGGACGGGAAAAAACGAGTCTTGCGAGACTTAACGAGTCTTCCGTCCGCTGCAAGTTTGCCGGCGCAAACTTGCGGGAAATGGGGGCTGTGATAAGTCTTTTTTTTCTTGAAGTCGTTTTTTGTGGAACGTCGCGGCAGCGGGGCTGAACCTGTGTCCTCAAAATTACTATGCTGCGGCATTACCTAGCCGGTTTTATGCAAGCTTGCCTTTGGCAAACTTGGGTTGGCAGAGGATAATTGTATCTTTCAAATACCATTCTCTGCCGCCAATGCCCATAGACGCCCCCGCCGGCCCTCGTGTAAAATAAACGAATTCCGAAACAGAATAGAGCGAACATGTCCAATCATAAGCGGAAAACGAAACTTGCCGCCCGCAGAGACGGCGGCGCATTTTGGAGGATAGAATGGGAAAGGTTGTGATTGTCGGGGGCGTTGCAGGCGGGGCGAGTTGTGCGGCGCGGCTGCGGCGGCTTGATGAAAAGGCTGAAATCGTTTTGCTTGAGCGCGGGGAGTATATTTCGTACGCGAACTGCGGGCTGCCCTATCATGTAGGCGACGTTATCAAGTCGCGGGACTCGCTGCTTTTGCAGACGCCTGAGATGATGAGGGCAAAATTCAACGCGGACGTGCGCGTCCGGCACGAAGTTAGTGCAATCGACCGCGCGAACAAAACCGTAACCGTCAAAAATCATGCGGAAGGAAAAACCTACACCGAAACTTACGACACGCTTGTCCTGTCGACAGGCTCTTCTCCCCTCCGTCCTCCGATTGGGGGCATTGACTCTCCGCGGATTAAAACGCTGTGGACGGTGCCTGACACGGACGAAATCCGCGCGCTCGTGTGCCGCGGCGGCATAAAAACGGCTGCGGTGATCGGGGGCGGTTTTATCGGGCTTGAAATGGCGGAAAATCTCCGGCACGCGGGCGCTTCCGTTTCAATTATCGAAATGCTCGACCAAGTGATGGCGCCGTTCGACTTTGAAATGGCGCAGCTCCTGCACGAACACATCGCTTCGCAAGGCGTGCAGTTGTATCTCGGCGACGGCGTTTCTTCATTCCATGACGACGGGGCGCAGGTTAAAGTCGCTTTGAAAAGCGGAAAGACCGTAACGGTCGACCTCGTCATCCTTTCTATCGGGGTGCGCGCCAATTCGGAACTGGCAAAAAATGCGGGACTTGAAATAAATGCGCGCGGCGGAATCGTAACGGATTCGCACATGAGGACAAACGATCCCGCAATTTATGCGGTGGGCGACGCGGTTGAAGTCGAGGATTTTATATTCAAGGAGCGGACGATGGTGCCGCTTGCCGGGCCTGCGAACAAACAGGGGCGCATTGCGGCGGACAATATCGCAGGACTTAACAGCGAATACGAAGGGACGCAGGGAACGTCGGTTGCAAAGATTTTTGCGCTGACTGCCGCCTGCACGGGCGCGAACGAAAAAACGCTGATCAAACGGGGACTTGTGCGCGGCAAAGATTATGAGCGCATCGTCGTTACGCAGAATTCCCACGCGGGCTACTACCCGGGCGCACTGCCGCTGACGATAAAACTGCTGTTTGCCGCTGACGGTTCAAAGATTTTCGGCGCGCAGATTGCAGGCTACGGCGGAGTCGATAAGCGAATCGATACGATTGCCTCGGCGATCCGCTTCGGCGGGACGGTGCGGGATTTGACCAAACTTGAGTTAGCGTACGCGCCGCCGTATTCGTCGGCAAAAGATCCCGTCAACATGGCGGGCTTTACGGCGGACAACGCGATTAAAAAACTTATTTCGTTTGCCGACTGGGATGAGCCGGAGAAAAAAGCGGATGCAGTCCTGCTTGACGTGCGCGAGGAGGCGGAAACCTGCGCTTTTACCATCCCCAATGCCGTCAATATTCCGCTTGGAACACTGCGTTCGCGCCTTAACGAACTCGACAAAAACAAAACGTATATTCTGTTTTGCGCAATCGGCGTGCGGGCGTACAACGGAGCGCGCATTTTGATGAACAACGGCTTTCAAAACGTGCTCGTCTACCCCGGCGGAACGTCTTTTTACCGCTCGGTGCGCTACGAACGCTTCGGCGCGGAGGCGGGCACGGCGGATTCGGGCGTCTGCGCGTGCTGTCCGCCTGAGGGAGAGAGTTGCTCGACCATTCCCGCTTCGTCGCAGGTGTCGCTTTCTCTCGACTGCTGCGGCTTACAGTGCCCCGGTCCCATTATGAAAGTCTTTGAGACGATAAAAAACATGAACGACGGCGAAACGCTCGAAGTTATCGCCTCCGACCCGGGCTTCATCAAAGACATCGGCGCATGGTGCCGCAGGACTGGAAATACGCTCCTTTCAACAAGCGCGGACAACGGTTTTGTTGCAGTCATCAGGAAGGGGACTGCGGGCGGAGTTCAGCCGAATGTACAGGCGTCTTCCGGCGCGCCTGCAGCACCTGCCGAAGGCAAAACAATCGTTGTCTTTTCCGGCGATTTGGATAAGGTGTTGGCAAGTTTTATCATCGCCAACGGGGCGGCTTCGATGGGGCGTTCGGTAACGATGTTTTTTACGTTCTGGGGACTGACCGTTTTGCGGAAATCTGCGCCGCCGAAAGTCAAAAAGACTTTTATGGAAACGATGTTCGGCGCAATGCTGCCCAAAGGCTCCGGCAAACTCACGCTGTCCAAGATGAACATGGGCGGCATGGGGACTGCAATGATGAAGAAAATCATGAACGACAAAAACGTTGACAGTCTTGAGTCGCTGATTAAAAACGCTATAAAACTGGGCGTCAAAATCGTTGCCTGCACGATGAGCATGGACGTTATGGGCATTAAAAAAGAAGAATTGATTGACGGCATCGAACTCGGCGGCGTCGGCGCCTACCTCGGAGACGCGGAAGAGTCCAACGTAAATTTGTTTATTTAGTTTTAGGGGAATGCGGCAGAAGCGCCGCCCGCCGAGCGTTTTGGTGCGGCAGTATATCTCCCGCATCATCTCGCACCGGACACCGTTTTTTACTCGTTTTGTCGCATGACAAAACGAGGGCGGGCGCGGAACTCCGTCAGATCATTCAAACTTATTTCTCCGCGCCCGACGTTTTCGTTTTCGCTACAGCGGCACTCTTCCCCCCGCGAGTTTTTGCCAAAAAACTCGTGCCGGCGGGTCACCGTTCCGTCCGTCAAACTTCGTTCTTTGCCGCCGGCGACACACCGTTCCCTCTATCAAACCTCATAGCAGCCGTCGGCAAAATTACACATTCCTCATTACAAATTACCAATTCCCTTTATTCCTCTTCCGCGGACAACTCTTTTTGCGTGTCGGTGGGTTTATTGCCGAGCAGGATTGCCGCCCAGTGCAAGTAAGAGACGTTTTCGCACACGATTTTCAAAATCACCATGACGGGGACGGCGAGAATCATGCCGATAAAGCCCCACATCCAGCCCCAAAACACGAGGCTTACGAGAATAACAAACGGCGAAAGACCAAGATTTTGCCCTTCGATTTTCGGCTCAACGATATTGCCGAGCGTCAAATTGATGAGCGTCGCCGAAGAAATAATCCAAATAAGCGGCAGGGGACGCGGGTAAAACTGCAGCAGGGCGAACAGCGACATCATGCCGACTGAAAATATCGAGCCGAAAGTCGGAATGAAATTCAGCACGAATGCAAGAAAGCCCCACAAAATCGCAAAATTGAGCCGTGCAATCAGACAGCAGCCGTAGACGAGCAGTCCCGTCGCAAGGGAAATGAAAAACTTAATTGAAACGAAATGCACGGTTTCTAAAACGACTTTTTTTGTGATTTTCAAAAAGCGGTTTTGAAATTTCCCGCTGAACATATAATTCACTTTTTCGCGGCTGTTTTTCAATTCGATGAGAAAAAAGACCGTCAGCAAGAGGACGACGCCGAGCGAGCGCGTTATCGCAATCAAGTTGCCGGAGACGGAAATCGCGGCTTTTTGCACGAACGCGCGGACTTTGAACTGACTCCAGATATTTTCAAAAAAACTTTTATCTTCATAGAACTGCAAATTGAGCGTGTCGGCAAAAATCTTGTATATCGAATTGAATTTCGATTCGTAATTGGGATATTGGTCAAGAAAGGCGGTCAAACTCGTGCCGATTATCGTCGAAAGGAGAGACAGCGCCATGATGAGCAAGAGCATCATCAAAAGGCTTCCGAGCGTCCACGGCATGCGGAGTTTTTCGTTGAGGTTTTTGATGACGGGATAGAGCACGCACGAAAGCAGCACGGCGACCGTAACCGGCAGCGACACCGCCGCGGTGATTTTCAGCAGCGCGCCGAGCAGGACGGCTGCAAAAAATCCGAGAATGTAAAAAATCCGCTTGGTGTAGTCCGCCTCTTTCATGCGCGCGTTCCGTTATGCCTTTTTCGCTTCGATTTTGTCGAATCCGCAGTACGGCACAAGACTTTGAGGAATCGTAATGGAGCCGTCGGCGTTTTGATAGTTTTCAAAAATCGCAAGCATCGCGCGGCCGACTGCAATCGCCGTTCCGTTCAGCGTGTGAACAAACTTGTTTTTGCCGTCGCTGTCCTTGTATTTGATGTTGAGCCTCCGCGCTTGGTAGTCCGTGCAGTTTGAAGTCGACGTAACTTCTCCGTATTCGCCGCCGTTTCTGCCGGGCATCCACGCTTCAATGTCCCACTTGCGGTAGGCAGGCGCGCCCAAGTCCCCCGTGCACGTATCGACGACGCGGAAGGGGAGTCCCAGTCCTGTAAAAATCTCTTCTTCGATTTGGCGGAGTTTTTCGTGGATTGCGTCGGAGTCTTCCGGCGCGGCGTACGCGAACATTTCCACTTTGTCAAATTGGTGAACGCGGTAGAGTCCCTTACTGAACTGCCCCGCCGCCCCCGCCTCGCGCCTGAAACAGTGCGAAAGTCCGCCGTACAAGAGCGGAAGTTTCGCTTTGTCGAGAATCTCGCCTGAATGGTAGCCGCCGAGCGTAATTTCCGCCGTCGCGACAAGGCAGGAGCCTTCGTCTTCGATAGCGTAGACATTGCTTTCATTTCCGCGCGGATTAAATCCGATTCCTTTTAAGACCTCTTCTTTTGCAACGTCCGGCGTTATGAACATCTCAAACCCGTGTTTTTTAAGCGTCGTCAGCGCGTACATGATTAAAGCCTGTTCAAGAAAGACCGCTTCGTTTTTCAAATAGTAGAATTTTTGCCCCGACACCTTTGTCGCGCGGTCAAAGTCGATTAAGCCGAGCGATTCGGCAAGCTGCACGTGATCTTTCGGCTCAAAATCGAATGCGCGGATTGCGCCGCACTTTTTGACTTCGAGATTTTCCGTGTCAAGTTTCCCGACGGGAGCCAGAGGGTGCGCCATATTCGGAATTTTCCGCGCGGCGTCTTCAAGTGCACCTTCCGTCGCCTGCGCTTCTTTTTCAACCGCCGCAATTTCTTCTTTTATGCGCTTTCCGGTCTCTATCAACTCTTTGCGCTTTGCATCGTCAAGTTTTTGCTTCATCGCAGCGGCGTTTTCATTCCGCTTTTGCTGCAACTGCTGTAATTTGCTCACCAGCGCGGTGCGTTCGTCGTACAGTTTGACGACCAAATCCGCGTCCGCCGTCATATTGCGGTTTTCAATATTCTTTTTGACCGCTTCAAGATTGTCTTTGATAAATTTATAGTCCAGCATACAGTCCCAACGTCCTATTCAATGGAATATGTCGCCCGCAGTTCCGAGATGACTGTAAAAGTCCCGTTTTTATCGGCTTTTACTTTGTCTTCACCAGCCGCGTTCAACTCCTCAAGCGAAAGCAGTTCCCCGATTTTGCAGCCGCCCGCGCCGCTCAAAAGCGCCGCCTTTTCCTGCGCCTTTTGCACCGCTGAAGTCCGTGCGCGGCGGTACGCGCCCTCAATGTCCGTCAATTTGAATTCAACTTCGGGAACGGGAAGAGCCGGCAGTTTTGCCGCGTCGATTATGTCGCCGATACGGTAAAAATTATGCACTTTTGCCGTAACGTTTTGCGCCGCAAAATACTGACGCGGATCAACGCGGTACGCTTCAAACGCGTAGTTCGACACCGTAATATCGTCAATGCCGACTCCAGATGCCTGCAGCGCTTCTGAAATTCTGCCTGCCGCCGCGCGGTTGTCTTCAATCACCTTGACGGCAACCCAGCCCGCCGTACTGACAGGGAACGTTACAAGCGCGTAATCGGCGTTTTCCGCTACCGCAGCCGACGCCGTTACCGTTATAAACCGCGGCTTTTCGGCAGGCTTTTGTATCGTGCACGACAAAAACAGCGCCGCCGACGCAAGCGCGCAATAAAAAATACGTTTCATAGTTTCACCTTACCTGATATTTATATAAAAACGCTTGAGGTACACGCTCCGTTTTGCAGCCGTATCGCGCAGCGCGCTTTTAGGATACAAGCGCACAAGCGCATCGTAGGAATCTATCGCGTTTTTTATACTCCGAATGTTCGACGGCGCTTCAAGAACTGCGCCCTGCAGCCAAAGCCCCTCATCGATTTTACTCTCCGCCCGCAAAAAGAATTGTTTAAGCGTCTCAAAGGACTTTTCATATTCTTTCGACTCGTATTGCGTTTTTGCACGCGCAAGCAAATCGTCCGCCGTCATTTCTTCCAGCGCGGTATCGGCGTTTTGAGCGTTTTCCGTCACAGACGGAGGACTTTCCATTCCGCTTTCCGAATTTTCACTATTTTCCATTGCAGACGCAGCGTCCGCCTCCGTCATCGCATCCGTTTCCGGCTCCGCCGTTTGCCCGACGGAAACGCTCGCGTTTTCCGCTTCGGCATTCGTGTCTTTTACCGAAGTCCGCACGTTCGCATTCTCCGCAGGACTGACTGGAACAGAGTTTTCTTCCGATTCCGCTGTGGCAGGTTCCGCCACTTGCGTCGTTTCTGGAGCGCGCGCACCGCCCGCCATGTTCCCCGACTGTTCGGATTGAACTGCCGGAGCGGGCGCACTTTCCGGAGAGGCGGCTTGTTCTTGGAGCATACGCTGGCGCGCTTTTTCCGCCTTTACGGTTTCCGCCGTGATTTTTGCGGCGGGCGGCACCGCCTGAGCATAGTCGGGAGCCGTAACGCGGGAATTAAGCGGCGCGGCGTCGTCTTCAACGCTCACTTCAAGATAATCGTCGATGTAAGAGCCCGTAAGCGCGTCGTTTTTATAAAAATGCAAAAGGAAGGTTCCGGCGTTCCGCGCGCGGACGGTAAAGGTTTGATTCTGCGCGCTTAATTTTCGCCCGCCGAAAATAAAATTCCTTTGCCGCGCGTCGGCGTTTCCGTCCGCGTCGATATTGCCTTGATAAATCCAGCCTCGGCCGGGATAAACGACATCGATAAGTTGATTTTTCTTTGCGCTCATCGCGCGCGAAGGAACGGGACGAGGCGGTTCGGAAGCGGCTTGTTCCGGCTCCGCTTCCGGCGTTGCACTTTCCGTTTCGCTCGACGGCTCTTCCGATTGTTCAAGTTCACTTTGCGCAGGCTCAACTTCGCTCATTTCGTTTTGCGGAGATTCAAGCATGGCAAGCAGATCGTCCAGTTCCGGCGGGACGGCTTCTTCCTGCATTCCGTTTTCCGGCTGCACGACGGCGTTTCCGTCCGCGCGCTCAGTATTTTTCGTGCGCGCGGGAGCGGGAACTTCAAGTTCGCGGACGAGGGGCTCTTCAATCGCGTCTACGTCCTCTGCGCGCGCCTTCCCGTCTTTCAGTTCCGGAAGCATATCGATTTCGGAAGGATTGAGTTTTTCAGCGTCCGCCAAAAGTTTTGTTTCTACCGACGGGGATGACGCTGCCGCTTTCGGCGGCTGCGTTGGAGCGGGGGGCGTCTCCGGTTTCTTTGAAGCGGACGCCTTCTGTGCATTCATCTTCTGCGCGGCTGGTTCCGTTTGTGCAGGCGCGGCGCCGCTCATATCCGTTCCGACTGGTTCGACACTTTTACCTTCATCCGCCTCGTTTTCAACGGGCGGTGCGTCGCTTTCTTGTAAAACGGCATTTTCCGGCGTAACAGCTTCTTCATTCCGGCTTTCCGCAGCGTTTTTTAACGCTTCTGCGCCGTCATCGGAATTGTTCGGCGTACCGGCGCAGGAAAAGAGAGCAAACGCTGCAAGCGGGATTAAATAAAAAGATTTTTTCACGGCGCGGCTCCTAATATTTCTTCTATTATACGGTCGTTTGCGGCGGCAAGTTTATCGAGTTCCACGCTGTCGGGCTCGGTAAGCCACTCGTCGATTTCTTCTTGACTCCATTTTTCTTTTGTCTTCCGCGCCGTTATATAGCCGTCCGGCGCTTCAGGTCCCTTGGGCGCAACGAGCGTTTCATCAAGAACGAGCGTCCGCTGCGGCTTTTTTTTGACTTTGACGGACGGCGGCATTGAACGGCTCAATATGACGAGCGCGGACACCGCCATAAAAACGAGCAGCGCGCACATCGCAATGACGCGCCGCCGGTTTTCCGTAAGATAGTCCTGTACATCCGAGACGATATTTGAAAAATCAATCATCATACCTCCAATAAAAACTTTTTTGAAAGTTTCAACTTTCAAAAAAGTTTTTATCCGTGCGCGCGAGCGCACCTGTTCAATAAACGAGTTTGCAAAAACGTCCGATATCGTATTCATTTGATTTTCATCAAAAGGATACGTGTATATTTTCCGCAAACATTCCGAGCAAACTCGAGATAAAAAGCGGCGGCGATATTTTAGCCGACGATTTTTATCGCTCCTCCAAAAAACTTTTTATCTGTGCACGCGAGCGCACCTGTCAATTATAGTCATTCTCGACTTTCTGCAAACGCATTGCGCGGGCGGACTGCATAAAAACTTTCGCGCTCCGATAAAACCGCCTGCAATCCGGCATTTACGGAAGTCTCATCGTTATCAGCGGGGCGTTGCGGGGCGGCAGCCCTGCAGAGGGGGAAGCGTAAAAGCCGCACGGCTTTGGAGCGAGGGGGAGACGTCCCCCGCCGTATCTTTTACGCTCTACTCGTCCGCCAAATCCGTTTTCTCAGGCTCCTGCTGCGCCTCGGCTGCCTTTTGAGCCTCTTTCTTTTGCGCAGCGCGCTTTTTTTCTTCCTTTTTTATGCGCTCGATTTCAGTATCGGTAATTGTTCCGTCAGCATTGTGAATTCTTTTGGGCGGACGGGGCGGAACGTAGGCGTGCTCTTCAAGCGCAACGTCCTCTTCCTCAAAATCATCGTCGGCAGCGTCGATAGCGGCGCCGACTTTTATGTCCTCGTCAAGCCGGAGCGCGATAATTTTGCTGACGCCGGACTCTTCCATCGTAATGCCGAGCATGGTGTTGGCGCCCATGACGGTTTTTTTGTTGTGCGTGATGACGATGTACTGACTCACGTTTGCAAACGACTCAAGCGTCGTTACAAAACTGGAAACGTTTTTGTCGTCGAGCGCGGCGTCGATTTCGTCGAGAAGGCAAAACGGCGAGGGGCGCACCTGATACGTGGCAAAAAGCAGGGCGACTGCCGTCATCGTTTTTTCGCCGCCTGAAAGCAGCGATATGTTTTCAAGTTTTT
>JBQNBN010000023.1:0-32008 GCA_052169915.1 Treponema sp. | reverse complement strand
GCGCGCTTATCAACGTGTTTTTGTTCAAGGGAAACTACGGAGACATAAGCAATGCGCTTATTTTTGAAAACCAAGAAGTTCTAAAAACCGGAGCAAAATACTCATTATTTAATCTATCTGCGCTCGTAATCGGAGGAAGTATTTTGACTGCACTGTTACATTCGCGACTGTCGAAATTTGCGCTCACGCTTTCGGCAATTTTATTTATTTCTTTTTTAGCAGAAACAGGTCTTTTTACTTTTTCTATTCAAAAAGAGTATATAACTCTGCAAAATCGCACGGATTTGAATGTAAACACCGATGACAAAGCATATCGTGTCTCTCGAACAGGAAAAAATATTTTTATATTCATGCTTGACCGCGCTATGAATTATTTTATTGACCCGATTTTCGAAAATTCCGAAAAAGTTCGTAAAGCATATACAGGGTTTACACTCTACGAAAATACAGTTTGTTTAGCTCTACGTACAAATATAAGTACGCCGACTATCTTCGGCGGCTACGAATACACACCTGAAAATATCAATAAACGACCAAACGAACTTCTTGTGGACAAACACAACGAAGCCTTTAGTGTATTGCCGCGCCTCTTTTCCGAACATGATTGGAATGTCAGCTTTACAGACCCCAGCTGGCTTAATTACAGTTGGAGACCAGATTTAACTCCATTTAAAAAATATAATATGATTGCTCAAAACACAGAATATAAATATGATCGTGAATTAGTAGATACTGATAGAGCATCCTCTACCCCACGGGGGGGGGGGGGGGGGGGTATAACAGGTCTCCGCAGAAACATACTGTATTTTTCCTTTTTTAAAATTTTACCAGCACCCGTACGTAGAATCTTTTATATAGGAGGACGAGGTCTTTATGCCGGAAACGTTGTAATGCATGATGCGGGGCAAACTTTTACACGAGCATATCATGCACTCGGTAAACTGAGCGATGAAGTTAATTTTGTCAACTCCGAAAATTGTCTAAACCTTATTGTAAACAATACCACACACGAACCGATTATCACGGAAGATGTTATAAGCATTCATAAAGAATTCTTAATTCCTATGGCAGAAAACTACTGCCTCAATTCTTACACAAAAGAACATTTTTACGTCAATTATTTGACGCATGAAAAACTTGCAGAATTTTTTGATTTTTTAAAAGAAAACAACTGCTATGACAACAGCCGTATTATCATTGTCAGTGATCATGCATGGTGGGGTATAGAAACCACAAACATGCCTTTCACCGATCAATTTAAAGATGCAGGATTCGATGTACGCTGGGCAGTTCCTTTAATGCTAGTAAAGGATTTTAATTCCAACGGTGCGCTCAAAAAAGACAAAACATTTATGACACTTGCAGATACTCCTATTCTTGCAACGGAGGGATTGGCGCCGGAACTCCAGATAAATCCATTTTCAGAAAAGGCTTTTAAAGAATCACAAGATAAAAAAATTGCTAAAATCATGTTCAGTGCCGCATGGGATGCCTCAAAACAAAAAAATCTTACTCAATATGTACAAACTCAAGATTTATGGGCGTACGTCCACGACAATGCGTACGATCCGGCATGTTGGAGCTGGACGAGGACGAAGAAGGAGTAGCGCTGCAGGCGGGAACTCATCTGTATCTTTCAAACTTCATAGCAACTGTTCGCCCCGCCCGACGATTCCTCATTACGCATTAAGAATTATGCATTCCTCATTACGCCTTCACCATCCGCCCGACGCTCCGCCGCCGCCGAATCGTCCTCCGCCGCCGGAAAAACCGCTGCCGCTGCCAGCCCCCCAAAAGTCCGAATCAAAGGTACGGACACGGCGATTTGTTCGACTGTTTCCGCCGGAGCCGCCGAACGCGCCCCAGAGCAAGAGCCACGGCAATAAGCCGCCTCTTCTCCGGCGGGAAGAAAGGCTTGAAAACACGAAAAGCCAGAATAAAACCGTAAGCAGCGCAGCCGCTATGCCGAACCCGTCCGAACCGCCGCCGTCTGCAATCCGCGCACCCGCGTTCTCAGCCTGCACTTCACGCCCGAGCGCGGCGGTTGCCATCGCTTTGACGCCGTTTACAATTCCTCCGGAATAGTCGCCGCTTCGGAAAGACGGCGCAATCGCGTTTCTGATTATCAAACCGCATTTCGTGTCCGTGAGCGCGCCCTCAAGTCCGTAGCCCGTTTCAATTCTGATTTTGCGCTCCGCCAGCGCGACGACAAGGAGCGCGCCGTTATCTTCGCCTTGCTGCCCCAGCCGCCATTTTTCCGCCGCCTCATGCGCAAAAGACTCGATGGAGTCCCCGTCAAGAGAGCGAACCGTAAGCGCCGCAATCTGAATTCCCGCTTCGTTTTCAAAGGATGAAAGATAGGCTTCAAGCGTGCGCTTGTCTTCCGCTCTCATTACTCCCGCCTCGTCGGTTACGCGCCCCGTAAGAGCCGGAACGGCGCGCGCATACGCGCATACCGCGCACAAAGTCAACGCTGTCAGAGCAAAAACCATTCGCCGTTTCATAAAATCGTCCGCCTCCGCGCCTAATTTTCCAAAATCACCAGCCCGTCGGAAAGTTCGTTCGGGTTGTCGCCGTGCGGAGGAAACTTTTCCGCCAAAAGTTCGCCGCATTTTTCGACTGCAGCGATAAATCCTTCCTTTGTATCGCCGTTTTTAATTCCCGCCGCAAGTTCGTCCGCAATGATATTCCACAATTCATCGGGGATTTTTTCCGCAATTCCCCTGTCCGCGATAATGCGAACCTGCCGCTCCATGTACGACACAAAAATGAGAATGCCTGAATGCTCCGCCGTGCAATACACGCCGCTTTCGGCAAAATGCCTGAACGCCCGAGCAGTAACCGACTTCCGCCTGACCGCACGGGGAATGATGAGCCGGTCTGCCGCCGGAAAATTGAACGCCCAAAACGCCGCGGCAAGCGCAATAAGAAGCGCAAATCCGTAGAATGCGGGCAAAAACCACACCGGCTGACTCCACAGAACATAGTCGTAGGAATTTTTTAAGCGCTCCGCAAAGGGCAAAAGGACTGCAAAGACGGCAGACGCCGCGAACACGGCGGCGCGCAATTCCCAAAACGAATAGTCGCTGCTTTCCGCCGTAAGAGCGAGCGCAATCTCGCCTGCCGTATTCTTTTCCGCCGCCTTCACCGCATCTCGAATCTCGTTCAAGTCCGCTTCCGAAAGCCGGATTTTTTTCAAAAGCTGCCTCGTCGTCATATGAAGCCTCGTCTAAAACTCGACTTTGGGCGCGGACTGCGCTTCTGCCGCCGCCGTAAAATACGCTTTCGCCTTAAAGCCGAACATATTGGCGAGGAACGCGCCCGGAAAACGCCGTATCGCCGTGTTATAACTCTGCGCAAAGTCGTTGAATTTCTTGCGCTCGACGGCAATGCGGTTTTCAGTCCCTTCAAGTTCATCTTGCAGCGCAAGAAAGTTTTGATTCGCTTTCAGTTCCGGATAATTTTCCGTCACGACGAGGAGCCGCCTGAGCGCGCCGGAAAGCGAATCCTGCATTTTCTGGAACTCCGCAAGCCGCGCCGGATCGTCGATAACGCTGCTGTCGATGTTCGTAACTCCGCCCGCCTTTGCGCGCGCCTCCGCCAACTGCGTAAACGTTTCGTTTTCATGCTTCGCATAGCCTTTCACCGTCGAAACAAGATTCGGAATCAAATCGAACCTGCGCTGATAGACGTTCTGCACCTGCGCCCACTGCGCCGTAACGCGCTCCTCCTGCTCAACCAAGCCGTTATACGTCCCGCTCACGCACGACGCCGCGCTCCCGACGACGGCAACAATTATCCCAATCACAACCAACGTTTTTGTAAGTTTTGTCATACAACCTCCAATTTCATATCCTGACTTGAATTACAGCCCAAAGATACCCGAGCGCCCGCCGAAAGTCCATACAAATGCCCCGCCGCGTTCAGCAATTCTATTTGCCGCCAGTTTGCTTTTTAGCAAACCGGTGAGAGCGGGAACTTCGTTAATCTATCAAAACAATTTTTCTCTGCCGCCCACGAATACAGGGCGCAACCGGAGTTCGTAACCGGCTTTCCGCTCCAATCGCCGCCGGCAATTTCCGCTTCAGTCCGGCGCAGACGGAGTTCCCGTCGTTTGCGGCACTCCCACAGTGCAACTGTGTAACCGCATTCCCACGCGGCAAACGCAGTCTACACCCCGTAACGCATTCCACGCAGCAAACGCAATCCCCGCCCCGTGACGACGCGAATGACGTTCCCGCCGCTTGCGTAATCCGCGTCCCGCAACAATTTTTATCGCCGATTTGCTCTTCGGCAAACTGGTGAGGGCAGGAACTCCGTTAAATCTATCAAACTATTTTTCTCACCGCCCGCAGCCCGCCCTACACCGTCCGCAGGCAAAACGCAGCCTGCACGGTGAACGCTTCGCCTGCCGCAGTTTGGCGGCGGTTCGAGCCGTAGACTTCGTTGCAGCACGTGCAGTCTTGCAGCAGCGTTACGTTTTCTTCGGGAATGCCGAGCCGCGCGATGAGCGTCAAGTTCGCTTTTTCAAGCGATAAGCGGAATTCGCGCGCGCCGCAGTTCTTCCATTGTATGCGCTCCGCGCGCCGGTCGTCTTCGGAATACGGCGCAATGCAGTCTTTGGAAAAATTATCCGCAAAATAAGCGGCGCGATCCTCGCCGACGACGTAACAGCATTCCCGTATGTGCGGCCCTATCGCGATAAAAATATGTTCGGGGTGTGAGGCGAACTCAGTTTTAAGCAGTCCGACCGCTTCGGCGACGATGCCCGTTCCCTTCCAGCCGGAATGCAGCACGCCGAACGCGCCGGATTTTTCTTCATAAAAATAGATTGGAACGCAGTCGGCAACGGTAACGACGGGTAAAAGCGCCGCGTCTTCGCATAAAATGCCGTCGGCTTCCGTGCCGCGCTCGCAGCCGTCAGCGCCCGCTCTTATCACCCGTTTCGAATGGATAAGTTCAACCTGCGCAATGTTCCGCCCGTCTCCAATCCGCAAAAGCGCGGCGTCCCGGACAGGATTCGTTTCGTTCCAGCGGAAGCGCATGGAGCCCGCTTTTTTAAGCGTCAGCCCCCATTCCGCGCCCCGTACGGGAACGCCGTTTTTGTAAAATGGAAACGTTATAAAGTCGTCCGCCGTATTGCCGCTTTGACTCGCTATAAAATTCATCATTGCAGGAAGCCGCGGAGGGGCTAATAACTTTTTTCAATGCCGGGCAAATCGAGCGGCTCAATCTCCGTGATGATAAACTTCGCTTGGTCAAGCGTATGACGGACGGCGTGCATTTTTTCGCGGAAATCCTTGTTTTCCCGCCCCTTAATCGTGCTGATGTTTTGCAGTCCCGCGTAACTTTTCGCTTTGCCGTCTTCAAAAATCCCGCCGAAAATGCGCTCTATCGTGCGGCAGGCTTCGCAAAAGTCCTTTCCCCACGAGCGGATCGACGTTTCTGCGTTGAATATCGTGGAATCGGCAAGCGATTGATTTTTCATCGTGCGCACGCCGTCCGATTTTATCTTGTGGAAGACGGAACCGAGCGCGCCCTGCTCCGAAAGCGAATACACAAAGGTGCTGACGTGCTGATTGACGTCGGCAAAATTGTTTAATGCTTCGGAAAGTTCGTTGCGGTTATCGTTGTTCGCAAACACGCCTTCAAGTATGATGGTGTTCAAAATCTGCATGACGTCGTTAAACTGATGTTCGGCAAACCACGCCAAAAATCCGCCGGTCATCTCGCACTTAAACGGCAGTCCGCCCCACAAGTCCCTCCACGGCGCGTAAGGAATTTCAGGAAATTCCGATATGCCGAAATTCGCCTTGAGAACAGAAGCGAGCTGCGCCTTTTTGCGGTCGCGGAGCCATTGATTCCAGCGGGAATCGAAAATCACTTTCCATTCTTCTTTGAATTTTACAAACCAGTCTTCGCCGCCGCCGGTCGACTCCGGCTGCCAGTTGTAGTCGTTGAATATGACTTTGCCCAGCGGCGCAAGCGGCACGCTTGAAATAAACATTTGAATCATAGAAATGGAAGAAAGCGCGTGCGATAAAAAGTCCTGTACGGCGTTTTCAATTTCTCCGTCGGCAACCGCCGCTTTTGCGTTTTTGCGCTGCGGAAACATATACAGCGCCTGCAAAGCCTCAGTCGGAATGGACGCCGGATTTGAAAGCGTGCGCGCAAAGGCCGGATAGTCGTCTTCGGCATTTTCGTAGGGGCACGTGTAGTTTTCCGACGCGATTGCGGTAAACTGCGACACAAAATGAATAAACGGCAGTTCGGTAAACTGCTTGAGCCAGAGAATGCTCCGTATAGACGCGTACAGGACGCCCCGCGTTTTGGGCTGAATGTCTTTTAAAATCGCGTCCATTTTTTTGATAAGAGAAATGCGCATGTCGGACGTGAGTTCTTTATCGAAGGGCAAAAGATACGGGTCGGCTTCCTGATTTATCTTTTCTGCAATTTCCGGCGCGATAAACGTGCTCATAAAAACGTAAAAACGCCCCGGACGGTCGTTGAAAATGCTGAAATACGTTTTGAAAAAGTCCGCGCTTACCTTCAATTCTTTGAGTTTTTCGTAAAAGAGAGACTGGAGCAGTCGGCTGCTGTTTTCTATGACGCCCGGATGCTCCTTGTTGATTTTGCGGGCAATCCCCGAGACAAGGTCGGCGTTGTACAACTCCAACTTTGATTTTTTGCCCATAAGGGAGCGCAGCCACAAAATGAATTTATATAAAATCGATTCGTTTTGAAACGTCGCCTCAAGAGAAGCGCTGTCCTCCGCTTCCTGCAGCGGTTTCAACACCGTTATACCGGCGCCTTTATTTTTATTCAGCTTTGCAAGCAAATATTTCCGCTCGTCCGCTCCGATACCCGCAACCAACTCGTCAAACGAGCCATTTCTCAATCCGTCAGCCATGCAGTTATTATAGGTTATGTACAATGAATATTCAAATGGAAATTATTACCGGGGAATATATTGCGCTTTAGAACACCGGATGATCCGTTGAATTCCACGAAAATCGACTGCAAACACGACTGTCCCCCGAACATCGATTGCGCGCAGAGAGACATAGTTCCACGCTCTTTAACTCTGCCCATACATGGCGGCTCAGTTTCTCGCCGCAAAACAGGGCTGCCGTCAAGGGACTTCGTCTGCCGCACAGGCAACATTCTTTCATGCGGAAAACTATCCTGCCGTCTCGCAAACACAGCTCACGTACTGCGGCTCAGTTTCTCGCCGCAAACAACACAATCATCAAGGAACGACAGCTGTCGCCCAGAAATCATTCTCTCACGCGGAAAACTATTCTACCGCTACAAACGCCTCTCTTTCGCGGAAAATAGCATGTCTCCGCAAACGCTCCCGCCCTCGAACATCGTTTTCACACAAAGAGCCACGTTTCCCCGGGAAAATCCCGTACATCTTCATAGCAACCGCCCGCCCATTACGAATTACCGTCAAGACGACTGCACATAAATCCTAACGCGATTGAAAATAGAGCCACCAACGAGAGATTGCCGCCAGCAATTACAAATCCCCCGTCTCGTTTTACTGCGAGTTTTGCCGCAGTCAAAACTCGCGCGACCGGAACTCCGTTACTCTGTCATACTCCATTCTCTGCCGCAATAATCGTATTTTCCATGAGCATGGCGATTGTCATGGGGCCGACGCCGCCGGGGACGGGGGTGATGAAGGCGGCTTTTTCGCGGACGCGGTCAAAGTCGACGTCGCCTGCAAGTCGGAAGCCGGATTTTTTTGAAGCGTCGGGAATGCGGTTTACGCCCACATCGATGACGGCGGCGCCCTCTTTTACCATGTCAGCCGTTACCGTGTTCGCGCGTCCGGCGGCGGCAATAAGAATATCCGCGCTCCGCGTAATTTCCGCAAGATTTTTTGTGCCGGTGTGGCAGAGCGTAACGGTCGCGTTTACGTCCCTCCGCGAAAGGAGGAGCGCAGTCGGTTTTCCGACGATATTGGAACGCCCGATGACGACGGCGCGCATTCCGTCCGTCGGGATATTCATCCTTTTGAGCAGAACGACAATTCCGCGCGGCGTGCACGGCACAAATCCCGCCTTCCCGATCAAAAGATTTCCCGCGTTCACGGGATGAAAGCCGTCAACATCTTTGGCAGGATTGATTGCAAGAATGATTTTCTCTTCGTTGATATGGCGCGGAAGCGGAAGTTGAACCAAAATGCCGTGTACGGACGAATCTTCATTCAGCGTTTGAATGAGCGAAAGTAAGTCCTTTTCCGCAGTCGATTCTGCAAGATGAAAGAATTTATCCGCCATTCCCGCTTGGGCAAGCGCGTTTTTCTTTGCCGTAACGTATGAGACGCTTGCAGGATTATCGCCGACCAAAACGACTGCAAGACAGGGCGTTACGCCTTTGACTTTCAGCGCGTCCGCTTTCGTTTTTACTTCATCGCGGATCGCTTGAGCAATCGCTTTTCCGTCTATGATTTGTGCTGCCATTCGCGTTACCTTTGCTTCAAAACTGCATTTTCATTGCTAAAAGACACTAAAAAATGTATAGTCGGTTCAATTTGCCGTAAAATGCGGCGTTTAATTGAGGGAAACGGCAATTCCCGTTGCGGAATGTCCGATACCGATTCCGAATATACATTGTTTTTTATTGAATGGGAATGTCCGCCGTCGTACGCGGCGCCCGCAATTCATCTTACTTTCTTGTTGAGGAAATATGAAAAAAATCCTGCCGGCAGCGCTTTTTTTGTTTGTTCTGCCGTTTGTATCTTTTGCCGACGAGCCTTCCGAGGGGGAAGACGCGCCGCCTGTAATCGGCACCTACGACTACAAGGCGAACGGAGCGGGCGACCAATTCTTAAAAATCGCGATTATGCCGAATTTCCCGCTGAACTTCGGAAAACAAATGCAGATCGGAGGCGCGGCTGAAATCGGCTATTACCGATTTTTGAACAGTTGGTTTGCGCTCGGCGGAGAACTTATGGCAGGGTACAATCCGACGCTCGGAAGCAACGTTTTTACCTTCGTTCCGATAACGTTCGGCGCGGTGTTCCAGCCGGTCGCGTGGCGTTTCGAATTCCCTATGACGATAACGACGGGATTTGCATTCGAGACGGCGCAGAATAAAAAATATTTTCCGGGGTTTGCGCTTAAAGCGGAAGCGGCGGCGTTTTACCGCTTTTCCGACGGCTGGTCGATCGGGCTCGGCTCCGACTTTCTGTATTTGCCGGAATGGCACACGACGACTAAAAACGCAAAATCCGACTACGGACTGTTTTTGACCGCTTATGTCGGAGTGCGCTACCATTTTTAGGACGGTTGACTATGAAAAAATACCTTGCACGCGCGGCGTCGCCGTTTTTTTGCGCCGCGTTTTTGTTTACCGGCTGTTACGACGCGGTTTATCAAAGCATACGCAACGAAATTCCGCTTGAAGAACGCACGGTGCCGGGTTTTATCAATTCCATCGTGCGCTTTACGGACGGCGGCAAAGAATATCTTTTTATGCAAAACGGCAGAATTCATTACAAGCGCGCGGACGCGTCTTCTCACGGCGCATGGACGCAAGCTCCGAACACGCCGAAAGGACTCTCCTTCGACTTTTATTCGTCGTCGTTCAGCGGGACGCATTTTGTGAAACTTGCCGCGGACGATAGCAATATTTACGCGCTCGGCTATGAAGTGGAAGTCGGCAGTATAAACGGGCGGAACGTTCCGAAAACCGTAAAACTGTATTGCTGCTCTTCGGTCGGCGGCGCATGGCAGGAAGTATCCGCTGTGAACGCAAAAATCGCGGCATACGTTAGCGGACTAAATCCCTACTATTATATGACGGACGCAAGCATTCATCTGTTTTGCACGAACGCCCCGCAAACCGCAAACCGCAAAGCCTATATCAGAATCGGCGGGGGCGGAGGGAAAGGCAGCGGCGAGGTTTTCGAATTAAACGGAACGGGAACAACAGCGGCGGCGGCAACGACCGGCAACGGCGTAAGCGGCAATACGAGTTCCGCTGTGTATTACGGCAGCGGCGTGCACTTTTTAGACGCGCTTGCGGCGGGAACGGATGAAACGGCAGCGGCTGCTGCAAAATACGTTTATTACGCGTCCGGCGAAAAACTGTCCAGTTTTCCTGTTACGTCGCCTTCAACCGTTACGTCAACAGACCTTTCAACGTCGAGAGACATTATTTCGCTGGCGGTAACCGCTGATTCCATTCTCCTCGGCACTAACGGCAACGGCATTTTCCGCGTAACGCATGACAATACAGGAAAACCCGCTACATCAAAGTCGGACTTTCAAACGAACGCGCAGAACATTATGTATTCGCCGTACATCGTGCGCGCTCTTTTTTGCGCGACGCCCGATAAAGTCGAAACGCAGGCGGATTGCTATTCCTCCGTGCAGT
This sequence comes from Treponema sp., assembly GCA_052169915.1. Taxonomy (GTDB): domain Bacteria; phylum Spirochaetota; class Spirochaetia; order Treponematales; family Treponemataceae; genus Treponema_D. Next base: position 21,619 of record JBQNBN010000023.1, on the reverse strand, counting down.
TCCGGTACACGGCGCAGGGCGCGAGCGCGGACCACGGCAGCGTGGGACTGTGGTCGTATTATCCTGCGCGCGGCAACTGGAACAAAGAATGATTCGCTTGGTCGCATTTTTGGGAAATTACGGCGGCAAGTACGAGCGGACGCGGCACAACGCGGCATGGCTTTTTGCCGATTCGCTTCCGGTTTTTGCAGGCGTAAATTGGCGCGCCCAATTTGAGGGCGAATACTGCGTTATCGAAACGCCGCGCCTTGCGGAACTGTTTGCAAGGACGGGCACTCTTACGGCAAAGGACGGGGACGCGATTGAGGTTTCCGATAAAGCCGCCGATAAAATCTATTTTCTAAAGCCGCAGACCTATATGAACAATTCGGGACAGAGCATTATCGCCCTTGCAAACTATTTTAAAATCAAAGCGGAAGAAACGCTCATCGTGCACGACGAACTGGAACTTCCGGCGGGAACGCTGAGCCTCAAGTGGTCGGGCGGCTTGGGCGGACATAACGGATTGCGTTCGGCAAAAGCCGTGTTCGCGACGGCGGACTTTTGGCGGCTACGCTTCGGAATCGGACGCCCTGCTGACGGCGCGGACATTGCGGCCTACGTTTTGTCTCCGTTCGGGCAGGACGATAAGGCGCTCCTTGACCGCGCGTTTTCCAAAGCGGCGGTTTTGTTCGCCAAACTCCTGCTTTCGCCCGACCCCGCAAAACTTTTACCTGAATGGAAAAAAGTTTCCGTGTAAGCGCGGCGGGACTGGAAAGGCTGACGCGCGCAAACGCCGCGGCAAAACAACAATGACGCGGGACTAGAAAAAACGCTTTTCATCTCTCGGAAACGGCAGCGGAATGCAGGACTTTGGGAAGACGAAATAAAATCCGGACTCCCTCGTAAGAGCGACGAGATAAAGGATACGCGTGAATGAAAATCTCTACGCGATACCCGACGATGTATTCCCGCCGCATTTGCGAATGCAAATGCGGGGCAGGCGGTAGCCCGTCTAAGTCTTTCAGACTTCGTTCTCCGCCGCCTGCCGACAAAGTGAAATGACGGAGACTTCGTAAACGGTGCAAACACTGCCTGCGCCGGATTAGAGTGGAAATTGCCGCAGGCGATTGCAACGGAAAGCCGGTTACGAACTCCGGTCGCGCCCTAAAATGAAAAATGCAAACTCAAATGAGGAAAACGATATGACTGAAACGAAAAACATGATTGCTGAAGCGCAGGCGCTTTCCGGCGGGCAGTTGGAGAAAAATGCGGCGGCGTACAAGCGGCTTTTGGCGGCGGTTGCGGTGCTTCGGGCGGAGGGCGGCTGTCCGTGGGATTTGGAGCAGACGCCGCTTTCCATGCGCAGCGATTTGCTGGAGGAGACGTTTGAGGCGGTCGACGCGCTTTCCGAGCAGGATGCCGCGCACGCAAAAGAGGAACTCGGCGACGTCATTCTCAACGCGTCGATAATTTCGTATATGTTCGAGCAGGGCGGGGATTTTACCGTTGCCGACTGTCTGGACGCGCTCACCGACAAACTCATCCGCCGTCATCCGCACGTTTTTACCGACAGCGAGGGGCAGGCGGCGGTTACGGAGACGGCGGGCACTGCCGAAGAGGTTTTGACGCAGTGGGACAGGATTAAAGAAAACGTCGAAAGGCGGAAGGGCGGCGAGTCCGTTCTTGACGATGTGCCTAAAGGGTTTCCGCCGCTTTTACGCGCGTACAAATTGCAAAAAAAGGCGGCGAAAAAAGGTTTCGACTGGAAAGACCTCGCTCCGGTTTACGATAAGGTGCGTGAAGAACTGACGGAAGTTAAAGAAGCGGCGGACGCGATGCAAAAACTCGGCGGCGGAGCGAAAGCGTTTACGGTCGGCTCAACGGAGGAGCGGAATCAAGCACAACTTCACACGGAAGAAGAAGTCGGCGACCTGCTGTTTGCCGTCGTCAATTACGCGCGCCATTTGGGCGTCGACCCCGTAACTGCGCTCAGCCGCGCAAACGAAAAGTTTTACCGCCGCTTTACGTTCGTGGAACGCGAAATGACGAAAACCGGCACGCCGATGGACGGGGAACATCTTGCAGACATGGACTGCCTTTGGAACAAGGCGAAGAGGGTGGGACTTTAAGGGATAATGGAGAGTTTTGTCCGCTGGCGTAAAACAGAGTTTGGGGCGGCAGTGTTTTGAGAGTCTCTATCATTGCGCGAACACGCTTTTTATGTAGCCTCCTCAAACCACAAGACAGTATTTCCGCGAGTTTTGCGTCAGCAAAACTCGGGCAGGCGGAACACCGTTATGTTTACCAGATAACTTTCTCCGCCGCCTGCTATTTTGCTGCGGACGGTTGTTATATCGTCAGAATGATGAAACGTTATTCCGTCCGCACAAGATTTTGCTTATTGCAAAATCTTGCAGAAAACGATGTCCGTTCGGCGGAGTATTGTTCTAGCGTTCAAACCTCATAGCAATCGCCTCCCCCAAAAATACCGTTTGACCGCACGTTTTGCCGCTAGGCAAAACGTGGGCAGGCGGAACTATGTTCTATACATTTAAGTACATTTCTTTGCCGCCTGCCGCTTTACATTCGTGGAACGCGAAATGGCGAAAACCGACACGTCGATGGACGGGAAACATCTTGAAGACATGGATTGCCTCTGGAACAAGGCGAAGGAAGCGGGACTGTAATGGATAATGGAGAGTTTTGTCCGCTGGCGTAAAACAGAGTTTGAGGCGGCAGTGTTTTGAGAGTCTTTATCATTACGCGAACACGCTTTTTATGTGTAGATACCTTAAACAGCAACCCCATTTTCCGCGAGTTTTGCCAACAGGCAAAACTCGGGCGGGCGGAAATCTCGTTCCCTGCAAGTTTGCGTTAGCAAACTTGGGCGGATGGCGAACAGTAAAATCATTTCAAACACTATAACAACCATCCGCCGCTGCCCTTGTCTGGAATATCCATCCGAAAAATGCTATTCTCCGCCCCGATATGGATATAAAAACTTTTCTGACCAACGCGAACACGACGGCGGAGCGGGCGAAAAAAGGCGGCACCCCCCGCGAAGACATACACGCGGCGTACGAAACGCTCAAGCCCAACGGCAAACCGCTTGCGTTTACGGCGCTTGCCGCCTTTTTGGTAATGCTGTTTTTTGCGCTTACGGCGTTTTTCATCAACGTGCGCGGAGCGGAAGAAGTGCTCGTGCCCGACGTCCGCGGCAAAGACCTTTCCGGCGCGCTTATCGAAATGCAGGAAAAGGAACTCTATCCAAAAATCATGCTGCGCTATTCGGAGACGCCCGGCGATGAAGGCACCGTGCTCGACCAAACGCCTCAGGCAGGTTCCATCGTAAAAGGCTACAGCCGCGTTTCGCTTGTCGTAAGCCGCGGCGTTGTTGTAGACCGCGTTGAATCCTACGTCGGCATGAATATCGACGAATTAAAACTCAAACTCAGCGCGCTTTTTGCAGGCTCAAGCCGCCCGCTCATCACGATTAAAGAACCGCAATACAAAAGCGATCCCGCTCCTGCCGGCACGATTCTTGCGCAAGACCCGCCGGCGAACACCGACATTTCCCAGCCCGTCGCGCTCTCGCTTGTCGTAAGCCTCGGCTCCGCGTATGAAACGACAAAAGTGCCGGAACTCGTCGGGCGGAACGTCAGCGAAGTGCTGAAGACGGTTTCGCAAACGCGGCTCATATTCGATTTTACGTCGCACATCGCAGAAAGAGGCGAAGCGGCGGGCGTCGTTTCCTCGCAGGAAAACTTTAATACCGACTTTATCAAAAACTATTCGCGCGTGCGCGTTGATATGGCGTTTCCCGCCGCCTCAAACAGCGGCGCCGTCTACGGCATTTTCTCCGCACAACTTGCAGACTATCCGTATCCAGTCCCCATGCGCCTTGACGCGGCGGGAGCGGACGGCACTGTCCGCACGCTCGTAAAGTTCCAGCACACGGGCGGCGCGCTCACGCTTCCGTACTCGGCGGCAAAAGAGACGACGCTCATCTTGTACGCAGTCGATAAGGAAGTAACGAGAATGACCGTCCGCTAAGCGGACAGTCAAAGTGTATATAAAGGAAGATTTTTGCGCATTCCGATTGCAAAAAACTTTTAATTGAATGAATGCCGAAGGGGGAATTGCGGCAGCCGAGACAACGAAAACGGCGTATGCAGTCCCTGCGCGGAATCTTAAAACGCTGACGGCAGACGACAAAAACTCAAAGTCGACTTATGGAAAACACGACCAAAAAACCGCTGATATGCCTCACGCTGACCGGCGAGACGCTGGAAGAAGACGCCGCGCTTGTGCGTAAGTACGCGCCGTACATCGACATTGCCGAACTGCGCGTCGACTATCTCACCGAAGACGAGCAGCTTTCCGCGCGCCGCTTTCCTTCGATGATTCACATTCCGTGCATATTGACGATACGGCGCGGCGAAGACGGCGGCAGGTTTGACGGCAGCGAGTTTTCGCGGACGACGCTTTTCGGGCGCGCGCTTGCTTTTGCTGACCACAATCCTGCAAAAAACTTCGCGTACGTCGACTTTGAAGAATATTTTCACGTTCCGAGCATGGAAGACGCGGCGTTGGCGTTCGGCGTAAAGATTATCAGAAGTTTTCACGACTTTGAAAATCCCGTCCTCAACATCCGCGAACGCCTTAAAAAACTGCGAAAAACCGCGTTTGAAATTCCCAAAATCGCCTTTATGCCGAAAACGCTCTCCGACGTTACGAACGCGTTTAAAGAAGCGGCGGAAATTACGGATTTTCAGCACATCGTTTGCGCGATGGGCGCGCTCGGCTTCCCGTCGCGGATTCTTGCGGAAAAACTCAATTCGTATTTGACGTACACGACGCCGCTTGAAAAGGCGGAGCACACTGCGGACATCGGGCACATCGACCCTAAAACGCTCTGCGAAACGTACCGCTTCCGCCGCATTTCCGCCGACACAGGGCTTTGCGCGGTTACCGGCTACCCGCTCAAAGCGACGTCCAGTCCTCAGATTCACAACGACGGGTACAGACGGCACAACATGGATAGAATTTTTATTCCGCTTGTCTCGACATCGTTTCAAGAGTCGATAGACTTTGCGGATACAGTCGGCATTGACGGCATGGCGGTTACCATTCCATATAAGGGGGACGCGATTGCAGGCGCGGACGAAGTGGATACGGAAGTGGGCGACATCGGCGCGTGCAATACGCTTGTGCGGCTCATGGACAAAAAATGGCTTGGACTGAATACCGACGCGTCCGGTTTTGAGCGCGCGTTGCTTGAGTTTTTGGAAGTGAAAAAACTGCGCCGCCGCCGCGTTGCGATAATCGGCGCGGGAGGAGCGGCTCATGCGGTCGCGTACTCCGTCAAAAAACTCGGCGGGCGGGCGTGTATCTTCAATCGGTCTTTGCCGCGCGCAAAACTGCTTGCCGACCGCTTCGGTTTTACGTACGCCGGTCTTTCCGGTGAAAATCTCGACTTGCTTGAACGCTATTCCGACATCATCATTCAGACGACGAATGTCGGCATGAATTCCGACGGGGGACAGGCAAAGGAAACGAATCCGATTTGGTTTTACAAATTCAAAGGCAGCGAATATCTCTTTGACATCCTTTACGTTCCGGAAGAAACGCCGGTCATGGCGGCAGCGCGCGCCGCCGGCTGCAAGGTTACGAACGGTTACGCGATGCTTAAGTACCAAGCCTACCGGCAATTTAAGTATTTTACGGGAGTCGACTATGAAAAAATTGAATCAAACTGAACAAAAAACGCTCGCCGCAGTATATGCAGTCGATACGCTTGTGGAAAAAGGACTCATTCACAGCGGAATGAAAATCGGGCTCGGCACGGGTTCGACTGCAATTCCTGCGGTAAAACGCTTGAGCGAATACATTGCCGACGGGCGGCTGACGGGTATAAAAGCCGTCGTTACCAGTTTTCAAACGCAAAACGCCTGTGCGGACTGGGGAATTGACGTGTTCACGCTCAACGACCGCGCGATTGGCGGACGGCTGGAACTTGCGATTGACGGCGCGGATGAAGTCGATTCCGAATGCAATTTGATTAAAGGCGGCGGCGCCGCGCTGCTCCGCGAAAAAATCGTTGAATACAATGCCGCGCGCCTTGTCATCGTCGCCGATTCTTCAAAAGCGGTGTCCGACATGGGAACGCGCTTTGCCTTGCCGGTCGAGATAATCGGAGAGGCGTTTGCGCCGGTAAAAGCCGCTTTGCAGGAATTGGGCGCCTCCGTTGCGCTCCGCGAGGGCGTCCGGAAGTGCGGCCCCGTCATCACCGATAACGGCAACTGGATTGTCGACTGCCTTTGGAAAACGCCGGTCAATCCCGCCCAAACCGAAGATGCAATAAACCGCATTACCGGCGTTGTGGAAAACGGTTTTTTCACGAAAAACAAACCTTCCGTTTTTATTGCGGACGCAGACGGCGCCGTTGAAGTCAGAAATCCGTAGTCATGTTTCCGCCTTTCCCTGAAGACGAAGCGCTTGCCGTCTGCCGCGATATGCGCGCGCACCTTGAAGACGGCATTCTCGAATTGCGAGAATTGACGAAAGCGAGCGCAACGCGCGGAGGACAGGGAGTTATGCTCGGCGCGGCGGTCTGCGTTGACAGAACAGGGAAGCGCATAATTCTAAAAACGGTTTCAGGCATCAGGAATGAACTGCATCCCGCGCGCGGCTTACGCGATCCCGACGCCGTGTATGTTCCGCCTGTCGTGAGTTTGGAGGCGGTAAACGCCGCGCTTTTTGCAAACGACGCGGAAATTCATCGGTTGACTGCGGACATAAAGCGACTTAAAGCGCTGCGGAAACGCTCTGACGGGCGCTTTGAAAATCCTTCGGAAAAAGAAACGGCTCTTATCCGCCGCCGCGCGCGCCTCACGTCGGAGTCGCTTAAAAAAGTCTACGCGCTGTATTCGTTTGCCTGCGCTGACGGAAAGACGCGCAGTCTCAATTCGATATGCTCCGGCAAACTTCCGCCGACGGGGACGGGCGACTGCTCCGCGCCGAAACTCCTGCACTACGCTTTTTCGCACGGACTAACGCCTGTCAGCATGGCGGAAGTCTTTTACGGCGGAGACACGACGAAAAAAACGTGCGGCGCGTCTTATCCGCCCTGCGACGAACGCTGCGCGCTCATTCTGCCCGCCATGCTCGGACTGAACATCGTCTACCGCGACGACGCTGTAATCGTTGTAAACAAACCGGCGGGACTTCTTTCCGTACCCGGACGCGGCGCGGAAAAACAGGACTGCATTGCATCCCGCGTGCGCCGCCTCTTTCCGCGCTGCATTGCGCAGCCTGCCGTTCACCGCTTGGACATGGAAACGTCCGGCCTCATGGTTCTTGCCTTCACTGCCGAATCGCACCGCCGCCTTTCCCGGCAATTTGAATGCGGACTGGTCAAAAAAACGTACATCGCCGTGCTCGACGGTGAGATTTTAGAGCAGTCCGGCAGAATGGAATTGTATTTTAGGCTCGACGTTGAAAACCGCCCTCACCAGATTTGGGACGCGGCGCACGGCAAAAAAGCCCTTACCGACTGGCAAAACCTCGGTTCGGAAACGTATGCCGCGCCCGACGGCGCGCGCCGCCGCGTTACGCGCCTTCTTTTTACCCCGCTGACCGGCCGCACGCACCAACTCAGGCTTGCAAGCGCAGACAAACACGGCTTGGGCATTCCGATAATCGGCGACAGCCTGTACGGTACGCGCGCGGAAAGCGAGCGGCTCCTGCTCCATGCAAGAACGCTTGAGTTCCAGCACCCCCTTACGGGACGGCAGATGAGGTTTGAGGCGGGGGAGGAGTTTTAACTAATGAGAGATAGGGAATGCGTAATTAAGAATTCCTCATTCCTAATTACGCATAAAATAAATAGCTACCGCCTTTTTATCAATCCGACCACACGAGGCGAAAGCCTCTTATGGGGTCGGCACCGGCAGAACCTTTCTGCTCTCGCTTTCCGACGGTGCAGTTATAAACTGCGTTGTCCGTTTCTAATGACCAATAGCCGCCGCGGACTACGTGCTGTGTTACATGGGCTTGCAGAGGTCCTTTGAAATACACATCTGCGCCAGCTGGGGCTTCCTTATACAAATCCCAACACCATTCGCTCACGTTGCCGCTCATATCGTGAATGCCGAGTTTATTCGCGTCTTTACTGCCGACTTTTTCAGTGCCGGCTTTTTCAGGGGCCGTTACGGGCGTTGTCTGCTCTATAAATTCCGCGCCGTTCCACCACTTATTAAAGACCGCAACGCGCGCCGTTTCATCGCGCAGCGTTTCAAAAGTTTCACCGGAAGGCAGCGTCATGCCGGAAAAACCAATCGGCTTTTTCGCGCCGCTTGCCGAATCTAACTTCGTTAAGTACACGCTGCCGTATTGTTCTGCGTTCATATCGCCGCTATCCGACGCACGCGCGGCGTATTCCCACTCCGCTTCAGTCGGTAAGCGATCCCCCTTCTTCGTAAAGTCGCAATACGCCGTATCGGCATTGCTGGGCGCGTCTTTTATCGCTTCTCCGCTCTCTGAACCGAGCCGATATACGCACTCATTCGTATTCCCGAACTTCATTTCAGTATAGGCATTGCACCATGCAATGCAGTCGCGCCAGCTTATATTCGCCATGGGCTTATCGTTTTCTTTCGGATTATCCTCGCTGTCTTCATCAAAATCAAAACTATAGCCGTTCGCTTTCGCCCAGTCGTAGACATCCTTCCACAATTGTACCGTAACTTCGTGTTTGCCTATCGTATACGCGTTCAAGTTGACTATGCGGCCTGCCGGAAACACGCCCTTCCATGAACTGTCCGTTCCGGGCAGCGTATACGACGGGTCTTTTCCGGTAATTGCAGCGGATGCAACTTTCACGCCGTCCGGAACGGGCACCGTTTGCGCCGTCGCGTATACAATCGTATCTTGTTCAAACTTGTCGACATCAGCCAAAATTGAGTCTTTGGTGATGTCCTTTTTCCATGCGGAGAAGATATATCCTGCGTCAAACTTATCGATTTTAGCCTGCGCTTCGCTTTTTATATCTTTCCATGTCGTACCGTTCGGCTTTTTAATCGTAAGATCGCCGGACTTAAGCTTAACGTGTTCGCCCGCCTTTATCGTAACGATAATAAACTTCGGTTTTGTTGCCGCATAGATAGTCGTATTTCTTCCAAAGGGAAAGTTATCGACTATCGGACGTTTATTTATTTGCCAGCCAATAAAGTCAAAATCATTATCAACTGCTGTCTTTTTTTCCTGTGCTTTATCTTTGATTTCGCCCCACTTCGTCCCCCTAGGAACGAGCAGCCACTTCGGTTCCGATATCGTAACGTGGTCGCCGGTGAGCGTGATTTTTACCATAATCTTTTGGGATTCGGCAAAGACCGTCGCGTCCTCATTAAACTGCTGCGCGTCCGTCAGAACGTCGCCCGCCGCGTCGGTAAGTTTCCAGTCCTTGTTTTCATAATCTTTCGCGTATTTAACTTTTCCCGCCGCCTTCGACTTCAGCGAAGCCCACGTTGCGCCGCGGGTTGCCGTAAAAGTCGTATCGCCCGCCTTTTTGTAGTTGACATTCTCGTCTCCTTTAACGGTAATCGTTATCTGCGTCGACCGCGTTTGTGCAAAAACCGTTGCGTCCGCGCTAAACGTATGCGTATCGTCCAAAATTGTGCCGTACTGATTGTCCAGATGCCACGCTTTCAATTCGCTGTGCGGCTTGTACGCTTTCACTTTCCCTGCCGCCTGCGCTTTTACCGCGCTCCACGCCGCGCCCTTCTGCGCTTGGAACGTAACCGCCGGCTCTAACTCAACGCCGGAATCTCCTGCGACGGTGATTGTAATCATAATCGGTTTGGACTCGGCAAAAATCGTCGTGTCGGCAGTGAACGCATAACCGTCGGTCAAGATCGCTCCCGCCGAATCGGTAAGACGCCAGCCGCCGCTTTCATAATTTTCCTTATAAGTGATTTTGCTTTCCGCAAGCGCTTTGACCTGCGCCCACGTTTTGCCTTTTTCAAACGAAAAAGTATGGGGGGGGGGAGGCAGATTGACATGAGCGTCGCCTGCGATGGTGAGCGTAACGGTTTCTACCGGAACCGTAATCGCCTTTGACACGGCGAACACAGTCGTATCGGCGGTAAACGCGTGATCTGCGGAAATGTCCGCGCCCGACGCGCCGTCAAACTTCCACGTGTCGCGCGTAAATCCCGCGTCATTCGTTATTTTGCTTTCCGCAACGAGTTCTATTTTGCTCCACGTTGCGCCCTTGTCCGCCGGAAACGTATTTTCCGCAGCGGGACGCGCGTGGGCGTCGCCCAAAACGGTAATCGTTATTTTTGCGGGAGCCGCCGCTTGCGCTTTTGACACGGCGAACACCGTTGCGTCGCCGCTGAGCTCGTATTCGCCGGTTAAGATTGCGCCGTCTTTGTTGCCGAGACGCCATCCTTTGTTTTCGTAGTTTGTTTTGTAGTCGACTTTTGCTTCCGCCTGCGCTTTAAGCGCGCTCCACGCCGAACCTTTATCCGCTGTAAATGTGCGCGGATTTTTAAGCGTTACGTTCGCATCTCCTGCGACGGTGATTGTTATGCGCGCATTCTCCTCTGCGCGGTGAGTGGAATCTTCGGCGCCTTTACAACCGAACAATAAAACGGCTGCCGCCGTACATGCAAAAAAGAGTGATTTCTTCATAATTTCTCCTGTCGGATATCAAACCCGTTCGATAACATTGTCGTCAAACAGGTACATTCTGCCGTTTGGCAGTCGGGGGAATTATCACAACGGCTTAGACGCGCCGTTATCGTGGTAAGATACATTTATTTTCCGCATTCGGCTAGCCGGTACGTTTTCCTGCGGTCGGCACGGAGCCGTTCTCCGTCTTTTTCGTTTGCCGTCTTCGACTGCACAAAAAACAGCGGGACAGGAATCAACAATTCTCCCGCCCCACAATGCGCCTTCAGCCGCGTTTATAGATTTTCAGAAAGAAAGGTTTGGAGCGCGGCTGACGCGGCTTCTTCATCCGCGCCGTCAACGCTTACGGTAACGGCGTCGCCGTGTTTTATGCCGAGGCTCATCAGCGCGACCATGCGTTTGCAGTCGACCTGTTTTCCGTTGCCGGAGACGGTTACGGCGCTTTCAAAGGTTTTGGCAAGCGCAACCAATTTTCCGGCAGGGCGGATATGCAGTCCCACGGAGTCGGTAATCGTATAATCAAATGTTTTCATCTTTTCTATCCTTTATATTTGTATCCGTGCGCCCTTGCGCACTTCCAATCGCGCTTTTCCAGTCGACTGGTTACGACTGTTCGATAATTCCTTTATCGAACAGATTTATTACGCCTGCACTTTCTTTTTGGTCAGTCCGAGCAGAATTGCCGCGGTCAGAGAGCCTGCAAGCAGCGCCGCAAGGTACAGGAACGGGTGCCCGACGACTGGAAAGACGAAAATTCCGCCGTGGGGAGCAAGGAGCGTGCAGTTTGCCGCCATGGAAATGCCGCCTGCCAGCGCGGAACCGGCGATACAACTCGGCAAAACGCGGAAGGGGTCGGACGCCGCAAAGGGAATTGCGCCCTCAGTGATAAACGAAAGTCCCATAACGATGTTCGCGGGGGCGGCTTTGCGCTCCGCCTGCGTGTACTTGCTCTTGAACAGCAGCGCGGAAATCGCAATGGCAAGCGGGGGCACCATGCCGCCTATCATGACCGCAGCCATAATATTGTAGTTTCCCGCCGCGATGGACGCCGAGCCGAAGACGTACGCCGCCTTGTTGACCGGCCCGCCCATATCGACTGCCATCATGCCGCCGAGCAGAATGCCTAAGATGACGCTTCCCGTGCCGGACATACCCGCAAGCGCAGTATTGCACGCGGTGTTGAGCGCGCCGATGGGAGGTTCAACGATAAACTGCATAAAAACGCCCGTTACCGCAATGCCGAACAGCGGGAAAAAGAGAATGGGCTTGAGCCCGTCGAGGGCTTTGGGCAGTTTTGCGAACGCCTTTTTCAAAAGAAGGACGATGTACCCCGCTGCAAAGCCTGCAATCAGCGCGCCGATAAAGCCGCTCCGTCCCTGCGAGGCAAGATAGCCGCCGACAAGTCCCGCCGCAAGCCCCGGACGGTCGGCAATGCTCATCGCGATAAAGCCAGCGAGAATCGGCAGCATAAAGCCGAACGCCCCGCCGCCGATTGTCTTAAAGAGGCGCGCCGCAGCGGTAATTGAGCCGAACGAGGAGCGCTGTTCAACGGGAAGGGAGTTTAAGTCGACTGCAAGCCCGTCGATTAAGAATGCGAGCGCAATTAAAATGCCGCCGCCGACAACAATCGGCAGCATGTACGAAACGCCGTTCATCAAATGCTTGTATATTGTATGGGCAACGCTCTCTTTGCCGGCGGCAGCGGAAGCGGCGTTTGTCTCCTCCGAACCGTGCGCCGCGCGGTAAACGGCGTATTTACCGTCGAGCGCGTCTTGAATGAGCGTGTCCGCCTTGTTGATGCCGTCGCCGACCTTGCACTGCACGAGCGGCTTTCCGTCAAAGCGCTCAAGCGGAACATGCATATCCGCCGCAACGATAACGCAATCGGCTTTGGCAATGTCCGCCGCGGTCAATTCGTTTTTTACGCCGGATGCGCCCCGCGTTTCAACCTTTATCGCCGCGCCGAACTTCGCCGCCGTTTTTTCAAGTTTTTCCGCCGCCATGTAGGTGTGCGCAATGCCCGTCGGACACGCGGTTACCGCCAAAATATTCATCTTTGCGGAAGACGCTGCGCGCGTACCGGCAGGCGCGGCATTTTTATCAGAAACGGCGTCCTTCTCACTCTCCGCCTCGTCGATTACCGCAAGGAATTCGTCAACGGTTTTTGCCGCAAGCAGATTTTTCGTAAAGTCCTCGTTGAGCAGCATTGTGGAAAGTTTGCTCAACGCTTCGATATGGACGTCGCCGCCCGTTGCGGGAGCGGCAATCAAAAAGATGACGGTTACTTTTTCGCCGTCGGGCGCGTCGTAGTCAACGCCTGCCGGAACCGTCATCGCCGCAAGTCCCGCGCTCAAAACGGCTTCGCTCCTGCAGTGCGGAATTGCCACTCCGTCGCCGACTGCCGTAGACGCTTCTTGCTCCCGCGCGCGAACGCCGTCAAGATACGCCTGCTTGTCGCCGATGTGGCCGCCCGCCGCCATCAAATCGACGAGCGCGTTCAACGCCTCATCTTTGCTTGCCGCCGAGCCGTTTAAGCGGATGCTTTCAGGCTTCAGCAAATCTCGAATTTTCATAGAGTCCTCCTACAATAATTTTTTTGTGCGCCGGACGCGCACGCGCCAATAATCGAATTTGCAGGAAGCGTATTTTTGTTCCGCGCAAACTCCCGTCCAGAGCGGACGGATAAACGCGTCTTAAAGACTTAATCTATTCCGTCCGCTTCAAGTTTCGCATTCGCAAAACTTATTTATCCAGTCCGCACGATGATACGCGCATAAACGCAGCGATATCATTCGTTTTCTTCTATAAAATACAGTGCGACTTACAATCGCCCCCCCCCTTTGGTCGCGCCCAATTTATCGCTATACAAATTGACTTTCCGAGCAACATTTTATGCGAGTTTGACATAGTCAAACTCGGGCGGGCGGCACACCGTTAAGTTTTTCAAACCGCGTTCTTTGCCGCCCGCAGTCGCCCTCAGCCGTCCGCACAAACACCCGCTAAAAGTCGAAACGGCACGAGGCTCGTAATGCGTCAACCGCCTGCTTATCCGCCAAGTGCTCGGAGAATGCGCTTGCCGAACCCGCGCACAGCCCCATTTTGAACGCTTCCACGTAGGAGCCGGTTGTCAGATAGCCTGCAAGAAAGCCCGCCACCATCGAATCTCCGGCTCCTACCGAGTTTACTTTTTTGCCCTTCGGCGCATCGCTTTGGTAAACCTCGCCCGTCTCCGCCGCAAACACGGCGCCTTTTCCCGCCATCGACACGAGCACATTCCGCGCGCCCATCGCTTGCAGTTTTTTTGCGTACGGAATAACGTCGTCCCGCGTCGTTAATTCCGCGCCGAACAGTTCGCCGAGTTCGATATTATTCGGTTTGATTAAAAACGGACGGCATTCCAGCACATTTTTGAGCAAGTCGCGCGTCGCGTCCACAACGATTTTTGTCTTGCGGCTGGAAAAACGCGTCATAATGTCGCGGTAGAGCGTCTGGGGAACGGATGCAGGAATGCTTCCCGACAGCACGAGAATGTCGTCATCGCCGAGCGGCTCAAGTTTTTCAAACAGACGCGCTAAGTCGTTTTCCGTGATAATCGGTCCCTGCCCGTTGATTTCCGTTTCAACTTCTCCTTTGAGTTTGACGTTGATGCGGGAAAAACCGCGCGCAATCTGCGTAAAGTCGGAAGAAACTCCCTGATCGGTAAGCAGCGTGCGGACTTGCTCGCCGGTAAAGCCCGCGATAAACCCGAGCGCAATCGATTCCAAGCCCAGATGACGCAGCATAATCGACACGTTAATGCCCTTGCCGCCGGCGTTAATTGTTTCACTTTCCGTGCGGTTGACGACGCCCGGCGTAAAACGGGGCACGCCCGCGATGTAATCGAGCGACGGATTAACCGTTACCGTATAAATCATAAGTTTGCCTCCTAAAAAACGTTCAAAAGTCGACTGGAAAAGCGGCTTTAGTCCGCCCTCTGAGGGGACGAAGGATGAAGCCCTGCCGCCTAAATGCGCTTGATGTTCGGGCAGTCGGAATATGCAGCGTCTTCTAAGCCCGCCGTGATGATTTCCGGCTCCGCAAAGTCCGCGAACGTAACGCACGACACCCGCGAGAATTTTGTTGCGTCAGCGACGACGTATTTTTTGCGTGTACGGCGCATTGCAGTCTGTTTAATCATCGCTTCGCTTGCGTCCGGCGTCGTCAAACCATGCTCGCAGCTGATACCGTTCGCGCCCCAAAAGCCTTTGGTAAAATGATATTTTTCAAGCGACTTGAGCGCTTCCTCGCCGATAACGGCGTCCGTCGCGGACTTAATCTCGCCGCCGACGATGAACGTACGCAGCCCGAACGCAGCAAGACGCGCCGCGTGAGCGCAGCAGTTGGTAACGAAGACCGCTTTCCGCGCGGTAATAAAATCGATGATAAGGCCGGTGGTCGTGCCCGCGTCAAGGTAGACGAAATCGTCATCGCGGATGAGAGACGCTGCGTGGCGCGCAATCGCCGTTTTTTCTTCACGGCAGCATTGTTCGCGCTCAAAAACCGTGTTGTCGCGCGGCGTGAACGGCATATCCTTTGCAATCGCCCCGCCGAACACTTTGGTAAGTTTGCCGCCGGAATCAAGCGCCGTGAGCGCGCGCCGTATCGTAGACTCCGAAGCGTTCAGCGCCGCCGCCAGTTCCTGCACCGTCGCCGACCTTTGCGCCTCTACAATAGAAAGGATTTTATTCAGCCTCTCTTCTGAAAGCACCGTTCCGCTCCTCGCCCCCGTGAGATTTTATGCAGGGAACAAGAGGAGTATACAACGGAAATTGCGCATAGTCAATCATAATAAGGCAAAATAAGTTATATTCAGTCATAAAACTAGCAGACGATTGCTATATCATTGAAACGATGGAACGGGATTTCGTCCTCACAGGATTTTGCTTATTGCAAAATCTTGCAGAACACGCTGTTCAACAGGCGGTACTGCGTTCAAGCATTCAAACTTCATTCACCTGCATTCCATGTATCGCGAGTTTTGCGTCAGCAAAACTCGCGCGGATGGGAAACAGTGTTAAATCTTCCAAATAAAGTTATACACATCCGCGAATCTCATGCAGGCGTCAACTCCGTCCAACCGCATTCTCTGCCGTCCGCAAATTCCGCATTCCTAATTCCTCATTAAACCCTAAACTTCCCCACTTCCTCCTCCAATCCCTCAATACTGTCTTTATTCTTTCTCGTCAGTGCATTCACTCTTGCACCATGCGATTGATTTGTCCGCCGCCCGCCACTCATCTCGTTCATTCGCAGACTGCATTTATTGAGCGTGAAAGTTGTTATTGATTTTGCAGTCTGCCCAAGTTTGCCGTTGGCAAACTTGTTGTATAGTTTTGTCTGTGCGTTTTCGCTGTATACCGTGTGTTAAAAATCTGTCATCGAACAATATAACGCCCTTTCCGCCCCATAGAAATGCCACCGGAAAATACAACTTCACGGTATGGGACAAAACTACGCATTCCGCATTCCCCATTCAACTAAACACTACGCCTCGCCTCGCAGCACAAGATATTCCGCCCCTCTCTCTCCGCTCTTCCCCGTTCAAAAAACGTCTTTTTGTGCCGATAAATACTTCATGGAACTTTTTAGAAGAAAATGCGCCGCCTGCGCCGTACTCGTGCTTGCCGCAGGTTTGGTTCCCGTTTGGGCGGACTCTTCGTACACGGTAACAAAAGGCGACACGCTTTATTCGATAAGCAAAAAATATCAGATTACGGTGGCGGAACTGCGGGCGGCGAACAATTTGACTGAAAAAGACGTCCTCAAAGCGGGGCAAAAACTTACCGTTCCGTCGGCGGACATCGGCAATGCGGCGGCGCTCTCCGCTTCTTCTTCCGGAAATAAAAATGCCGCTTCCGACGGTTCTTCCGGCGCCAAAACAAAAGTCTACGAAGTGCAAAAAGGCGACACGCTCTACGGCATCGCGCGCAAATTTTCAATAAAGGTGCCGGAACTTTTGGCTTTAAACAGCATCGATACCAATTCGACTATCAAAGCGGGGCAAAAATTAAAAATCCCGACGGGAGAAAAAACAACGCTCTCCGCTTCCGACAGCGTCAAATCTTCAAAAACGCCTGAACAGTCGGCAGGCGGAAAAATCGATACGACGACCGTGTGGCCGCTGTCTTCTCCATTGGTAAAAAACATCAGCGGGAAGGTGAGCGGCGTCGAATTGACGGGAAAACCCGGCGAAGCGGTCAAGGCGGTTCACTCAGGCACGGTCATGTACACGGGATTGTACCGCGGGTTCGGCGAAGTAGTTTTTGTCCGCTCAAAAACGGGGCTTATCTATTCGTATTCGGGACTGGGAAGCGTCAACGTTGCCAAAGGCGCGCACATTGCCTCAGGCGATGAATTGGGAAAAACCGGACGCGGCGATGAAGCCGCCATAAAGTTTATGGTTTTTAAAAACGGCGCGCCGATAAACCCGGCCAAAGCCCCCCGCGGCTGATTTTACGCGCGGTTGACGGCAAAGGCGTATTCGGAAAGCGGAGCGCGGTTTTTATCCCGAACTCAGATTGTGTGTTATAATCGGGGCGGACTGCACCGGAGTTGAGTCAAAATCATACAATAACCTGCTCTGAAAGCATCCGTTTCGGCACAGGTCTAATTCATTTTTGAGAAAATCGAGGTCTTTATGTACCGGCAAAGAAAAAAGTTGTCCGTAACGCTTATAAACGCGCTTGTGCTTATTTTTTCAGTCTTATTTTCAATTCTTTTGGTGTTTCAAAACGCAGGCGAATCGTACGTCGTCGTGTGTTCCATCGTGCCGTTCGTCGTGTTTCTTGCGCTGCTGGTTATCGGCAGCGTGTCGAAACTCAAAGCGGACGAACGCTTAAAAAATTCGATTATCCAAACGGGAGACACCAAACTTATCGTCGACTTTATCGACCGGCTGAGGTTTTGCTATTCGCTTGAGGACTTGTACAAGACGATTGCCGAAACGCTTGAACTTCAAGCGGACTGTTCCGTGCTTTTTGTCGACCGCGCCAAAGATTACGTTTTGTATAACAGTCCCGACCGTTTGTCGTCGTACTACACAACGCGCGATACTGTCGCGCACAATTTTTCCCGCGCGTGGAAGGAAGGCGTTTACTTTCTCGGCGAGAATTTCGGAATCGTGTCATCTTATAAACACGCGCGCGGCTTTTTTTTATGCAGCAAGGCGCACCATTTTTTTGTCTTCAACCGCTATACGCGCCTCTTTGACCTCGACATCTACGAAAAATTGTTTGAAGAATACGCGCGCTTTTTGTCGCGCACGCGCATTATCGAAAAACTTTCAGAGATTTCGTCGCTTACAAAGGAATGGGAGCAGCTTGCCGCAACGCAGGTTTCGTTTTTGCCGCGCGCAATTCCCGACATTCCGCATTTGAAAATCGCCGCGTATTACCGTCCGCTCGTCAATGTTTCAGGCGACTACTATTCCATTCTTCCGATAAGCGAATCGAAAACCCTGCTCATGCTCGGAGACGTGTCCGGTAAGGGGCTTCCGGCGGCTCTCATCATGGGACTGGTGATGAACACGGTCAAAATCAAAGAGAATAAAGAAGATCTTGCCGGTCTCATTTATGCAGTCGATAAGGCGATTAAAGAAATGCACCTGCAGGACAAATATACCGTTTTGTTTTTAGGCATTGTCGACACGGATAAAATGCGCATTTCCTACATCAATGCGTCAATGTCCGACCCGATAATTCTTTCGCGCTCGCCTGACGGCTACCGCATTAAGTCGCTTTCCTCGAACGCAAGCCTTGTCGGCATTATCGACATGGGGGACGTGAGCGTCGCCGAACACCGCCTTTTCCGCGGAGACACGATTGTGCTTGCGACCGACGGCGTTTCCGAAGTCATGGATGAAAACGGCGTTGAACTCGGTGAAACGGATATGTTTAAAAAACAGTTGAAGGCAAGCGCCGCAAAGCAGCCGCAGCAAATGGTTGACGACATCGTCAATCTCATTATGGAATACAACGGGAACAAGCGGCTGCACGACGACATTACGATGATGGTTGCAAAGGTAGGCTGACATGATATTTTTGATAATCAACGGTATTCTCACGCTGTTTTTTATTCTTGAAACCGTTTACATCGACCGGCTTGAAACCCGATTCGGCGACGGAAGCAATCCCGTCATTTCAAACATTCTCCTTGCCGCAATAACGACGGGACTTTTTACCGCGTCCCTTGCGGCAAACGGATTTATAACCGTTCCGCTTTTTTCCCTGCTGATGAAAGTCTGCTTTTTGCTTGAAGCCTGTATGCTCATCAACATTGCGTTTTGCTTTCCGTATTACGCGTGGAATTACTCGAACGGGCTCCTTTCTGCGGTAAAGTTCGTCTTGTACGCCTTTGCGTTTTGGCTTGTGTTTTTCCGGTTCGGCGAAATACGGGCGGGACTTTCCGGCGGAGTGGAAATACAGTCTGAGTACTTGTTCGGAAGCGCGGCGCAAACATATTTTCCGTGGACATGGACTCACGTGTACGCGTTCGCGTTCCGCTTTGCGCTGCCGGGCTTTACCGCCCTCGTCATGCTTTCCTACCACGAAGCGCATTCGACGCGGCTTGAGCGCTTTAAAGGCTATTTGTACGCTCTTGCGCTCCTTGCCCTGTGGGTAACGGCGTATCTGCTGAAAATCATCGCGGGCGTGTACGGCGGCTACGCGCTTTTGCGCTTTACCATGTACGTGCCGCTTTTAGTCATCATGCCCGTCTCATCCCGCTTTACGGCGGCGCCTTCCGGCAGGCGGCAGATTGCGTTTTTGCTCAAGTTTTTTGCGCTCTACATCGTTCCCGCTTCGCTTTTCGGCGCGATTTTCGTTTTTTTGTACCAGTTTGCCAAAGACAACAAACTCCTTTTTTCAGTCGTTGCGGTGCTGGGAACGGGCTTTGTCCTCTGGTTCGTAACGACGATTTCAAATCTCATTCAAAAATCGAAGTTCAGAACGTCCGCCGACTACGCGCCCGCGCTTGAAAAAGACCTTGCGTCAATCAATTACACCGGCGAAATCGACGTGATTGCAGGAAGAATTTTTCAAGCGCTCCAAAAAAACACGGAATGCTCGTCGATGGCAGCTTACGTCAACGGTGGAAACGGCATGTTCGAGTCCGTGTATTCGTCGACCGGCAAAAAAGTGAATTTGACGGGGCTTGACCGCCTCTTTGACTTTTTGCTGAACGCGGAAAAAAATGTCGTCATCGCGGCGGAAGTTGAAAGTCTGCACCTTTTGACGGCGCGGAAAGACGAATTAAAAAAATTCTTTTTTGCCACCGGCTCCGACGCGCTTTTTGTATTCAACGAAGGGCGGGACGTGCACGGCTTCATCCTGCTCGGCATAAAGTCGAATAAAGAACATTTTTTAGAATACGACTTAAACGTTTTCATCAAACTCTATTCGTATTTTTTCGTCTTCGGCTACTACATGCGGAACATCACGAACCGCGAAATCATCGGCACAATCAACCGCGAATTGCGCATGTCGTCGGAAATCATTACGTCGATACAGGAAAATATCGATGTGCTCGACAATCCGAAGATGGATGCGGGCTGCATTATGGTTCCTGCGCACAACATCGGCGGCGAGTTTGTCGATATGATTCGGCTGAACGCGAAAAGTCATCTTTTTGTCGTCGGCGATTTAAGCGGGCGGGGCATTGCCGCAAGCATGAGCATGGTCATTTTAAAGTCGATTATCCGCGAATTTCTCAAAGAAACGCGCGACTTTAAAGAATTGGTCGTCAAAGTGAACGCCTTTATCCGCAATAATCTTCAAAAAGGCACGATTTTTTCCGGCATGATTGCCATTGCGGACTTTGAAACGGACACGCTCTATTACATCAACTGCGGAATTCCTGCAATCTTTTTGTATACGCAGGCGTACAACAACGTCATCGAAATACAAGGCGGCGGGCATTACCTCGGTTTTGTCGCCGACATTTCGCCTTACATTGCGGTAAAGCAGATTAAACTCAACAAAAACGACATCATTCTCACCTGCACGAACGGACTTATCGAGTCCCACTCCCTGCGCGGCGAGCAGTACGGCAAGGACAGAATCCAGCACAACATGGTTTCAAACGCTATGTACCCCGCGCGCCGCATGGCAAAGTTCGTGTACGACGACCTCTCTAAGTTCATGTCCCACGAAATGGAAGACGACGTGAGCATTCTCGTGATGAAATATCTGTGATAGGCGGGCGGCGGAGAACGTCGGTCGGCGGAGAATGAAGTTTGAAAGATAGAGTGGAGTTACCGACCGCCCGAGATTTTGCCTAACGGCAAAACTCGTGGTGAACGGGATTTGGAAGACTTAAACTGTGTGCCGCCCGCTGCAAGTTTGCGTTGGGCGGCATAGAACGGTGTTCAAAAGATTTCACGTTATGTCCGCCCACCCAAGTTTGCGGAGCGCAAACTTGCGGAAAAATAGGGTGTAGGGAAGGCGTTGTAATTAGGAATTGGGAATGCATAATTCATAATTCCTTATTGCCGCCGCCCGCCGAACACTATTTTCTGCGAGTTTTGCCTATTGGCAAAACTCGTGCAGGCGGAACACCGTACACTCTGTCAAACTTTCGCAACAACCGCCTGCAGTAAAATCTCGCAAAAAAAAGGCGTCTTGCGGTTTGTAGCTATTCTCTCCGTCCCAAAACTTAGTTTCACGGCGGCAAATAAAACTCACACTCCTCATTATAATTCCGCATTGCCTTGCGCACCGTGCGGTTTATCTTGTAAAATGTCCTTTGAATAAAATTTTTTCCGCTGGGAGGCGGAAATTTCAATACGTAATGAGGAATGCGTGATTCGTAATTAAGCATTCCTCATTACGTATTACGAATTAAGAAGTCCGTTGCGGGAGGAGTACCAATAATGAAAGTCAGAAGTCAGAAGTCAGAAGTCAGAAGT
>JBQNBN010000022.1:0-32070 GCA_052169915.1 Treponema sp. | reverse complement strand
CCGCCGAACTCCAACGGGTCTACGACGCAGGACGCACCGCAGCGGAAAAAAATCTTGCGGCGGTAAAAGAGTTTTTAGTCGGCGAAAAGGAAAATATGACTTGAAAGACATAACCGCATTTCCGTCAACGGCGTTTTTTCTAGCGGTAAAACTACGAAAAACAAGATTTGAGAAGTTTTATTTATAGAAAGTTTGCCGCATAGCAAACTTGAAGCGGACAGCAGACCAAATTAAAGTTTACAAACTACGTTCACACTGTCCGCCGAACTCCAACAGGTCTTCGACGCAGGACGCACCGCAGCAGAAAAAAATCTTGCAGCGGTAAAAGAGGTTTTACGCAGCGAAAATCCGGCTTAGCCGACTGCATGTCGCCCCTTCTCCGGCGCGTTTATTGCGCAATATCGTCTAAAAAAGCGGCAAGCGATTCTTCCCATGCGGGAATCCGTATGCCGAGCGCGCGCTGAATTTTGTCTTTAGAGAGAACGGAGTACGCAGGGCGGCGCGCTTTGGTCGGATAGTCCGCGGTCGTACAGGGACGCACGGCGCAGCCGCGTGTTAAAAGTCCGCGCTTAGTCGCCTGCGTTTGAATTTCCCGCGTAAACTCGTACCACGAAGTCTGTCCCAAACCGGCGTAGTGGTAAATGCCGAAGGGCGCCGCTTTTCCTTCCGCGTCCAGCAAAATGATTTTGACGATGACGGACGCAAGGTCTTTCGCATAGGTCGGCGTGCCGAACTGGTCGGAGACGACTTTTATTTCAGCGCGGGCATTCATCGCGTCGATAATCGTGCGGACAAAGTTTTTGCCGTATTTGCCGTAAAGCCATGCCGTCCGCAGAATGTAAAACGCCTCCGTCTCCGCGGCAAGCGCCTTCTCTCCGGTGGCTTTCGTTTTTCCGTACACGCCGACGGGATTTACCGGCGTATCTTCCGCGTAAGGCGCGCTCGCCGTTCCGTCAAAAACATAGTCCGTCGAAATATGAATCGTTTTTGCGCCGACCGCCTTTGCAGTCCGCGCAATATTTCGAATTCCGTCTTCGTTGAGGGCGCGCGCACGTTCCGGCTCGTCTTCCGCCGTATCAACCGCCGTGTACGCCGAACAGTTGACGATAAAGCGCACCGGCTCCGTTTGCGCGCGGACAAACTCCGTAAGAGCGGCAGCGTCGGTAATGTCGACATTCCGGTCAGTCCCGACGAACTTGACGCCGCGCCTCGCAAGTTCAAGCGCAACTTCGCTTCCGAGCATTCCCTTATTTCCAATCAGCCACACCATTTCCAGTCCCCTTGTTTATGCCGCGCCGCCTGCATTTCCGGTAAGCGCGCCGTTTTCCGCAAAGGCTTTTTTGAGCAGAACGGGAACGACCATCGACGAAACGATGATAAGCAGGATGACCGGCGCAAAATATTTTGAGTCGATAAGCCCGACTGAAAGTCCTTTTTGGGCGACGATGAGCGCAACTTCTCCGCGCACCATCATGCCGAGCCCGATTTGGAGCGGTTCGTTGCCGCCGTAGCCGAGCAGTTTTGCAATTCCGCCGCAGCCGATGATTTTTGATACGCAGCCGACGAGGACAAACGCCGCGGAAAACGCCAGCAGCGTCATGTTCATTCCGCTCAAGTCGGTTTTCAGTCCGATTCCTGCAAAAAAGATGGGACTAAAAATCATATAGGAATTGATGTCGATTTTTTGTTCCATATATTGGGCGTCGTTCAAGTTGCAAAAGACGACTCCCGCGATGTACGCGCCCGTGATGTCCGCGATGCCGAAAAAACGCTCCGCCGCGAACGCGAACAAAAACGAAACGCCAAGCGCGTAAATCGGAATGCGCCGAGAATGCGGATGGCGGCGGTCATACCATTTGAAGATGCGGTAGAGAATGTAGCCGACGACGACGGCGGACGCGAAGAACAGGGCGGTTTTCAAAAGCACTTCAAGATAGCCGCCGGAGCCGGTGCTGACGCCGAGAATGATGGTCAGGACGATGATACCGAACACGTCGTCGATGATGGCGGCGCTGATAATCGCCTGCCCGACTTCCGTTTTGATTTTTCCGAGTTCCTTGAGCGCGGCGACAGTGATGCTGACGCTGGTCGCAGTCAAAATCGTGCCGATGAACATCGATTTGTAAAACAATGGCGTTCCGAATCCGTCAAAGCCCCAAAAGCCCAGCGCCATCAGCGTTCCCAGTACAAGCGGGACAAGAACGCCGCATGCCGCGATGATCGTCGCATTCAGTCCCGACTTTATAAGCGACTTGAGATTTGTGCCGAGCCCTGCTGAAAACATGATTAAAATGACGCCGATTTCCGCCATGTACGAAATAAAATGATTGACTTCGCTGTAAACGATGTTCGGCTCCGGCCCGCCGTAATTGGAAAACCACGGGATAAAACGGAGCAAAAGCCCCGCAACGATTTCTCCGGCAACTTGCGGAATGCCGATTTTCTTTGCGCGCACGCCGAGGTACTTCGCCGCGATGACGATAATACCTACAGACAGCAAAATCTGTAGAACGATTTGAGTATCCGGTAAAGAATTCATAATGAGAGCAGTATAGTAAAAATTGTATGGCGGGGGAAGGGTGAGGGGGGGGGGTGAGAATAGGGAATGCGTAATTAAGAATTCCTCATTCCTAATTACGCATTCCCCATTACGTATTATCCTCCTCTCTCCCGTCTCACTCCCCAAACGGCGTTTTGCCGTCGATAAAAAGTTCTACGCGCTTTAAGTACGGGAAGTTGAGTTTTATGTTTTTCTTAAACAGGTTGATGTCGCGCTTAAAATCGGCGGTGAGGGCGTTTTCGGCGATGAAATCGGAAGAAATGTTTACGTACAAAACGCCGCTGCGTTCAAAACAGGAAAGAAGTTTCGGTTCGCCTGAGAAAACGGGAGAGGTTTGTTCGGAAAGCGGACCGAGCAGGAGTTCTGCAACGTATTTTTCGTATTTTCCTTGATAGGGCGTAAGCGGCAGCCGCCGCGATTCGATAATGCGCTCGCTTCCGTGCGTTCTCGGAAACACGAAAACGTACCGCGCGCCCCCGCCGCTTTTCATCCAAAAAAGCAGCGACACCGCAAACGACGCGCACAAAACTGCAATCAATAGAAAAGAAGAAAGACCGGTACGATTTTTCATCATCATTTTTTAGACGTAAATCCCCTTGAACGTTCAAAATGCGTTACAAACGCCGTAATTCCATTATATATTCCGGTCGCAGCCTTTTGCAAGTACGCGCCGTCGTTCAAGTTCATCGCTTCGGCTTGATTGGAAAGAAATCCCAATTCAATCAAAACGCTCGGCATATTCGTGTTGCGGACGACAAACCATTCTTCCGCCTTGATGCCGCGCGCCTTCGATTTGTCGCCGACTTGCTCTTTGAGTCCGTCCATGATGAATTTCGACATCAAAATGCTTTCCGCCGTGTATTCTTCTTCCATCATCGAATTCAACGCAAGGAACAGCGAACTGTCGCCGTTTGCGCTCGCTTTGTCGAGGACAGTGCGCCGGTAGCCGGGCGAAAGATACCAGACTTCATAGCCGCTTGCCCGGCGATCAAGAGAAGCGTTCACGTGAATGGAAACGTAGAGCACGGCTTCGTCTTTTTTGAGTTTGACGGAATTCGCAATTTCAGTCCGCTCGCTTAAAGACAAAAAGACGTCGCTTGAGCGCGTCATAATGATTTGCTTTGACGGAAACGCTTGTTTGAGCCGCGAATACAGCGTTTTTCCGACGGTGAGCGCGATGTCTTTTTCCGTTACGATGATTTTTTTCCCCTTGATCGTGTACGCACGGCTTGTGCCCGGGTCTTTGCCTCCGTGTCCGGGATCGATGACAACCGCGCCGATTTTGAATGAGGCCTCTGACGGAGTTATTGCAGGCTTTTCGCCGAATAAATCGTCTGCGACCGACAAAAAGTTTTCCGTTACGGTTACGCCGCTGCCGGAAAGAGAGGGCGCGTCGGTCAGCGTAAACGAGGAGCCGTCAAGCATAACCAACTCCTCCCCCGCCCTGAAGGAAAGTTGATGTCCGTCTTTTTCAAGCAGCCCGCCTGCGTTGAGAGCGTCCCAATACACGGTAATCCCGCGTTCGGCAGCCGTATCCAAAAGCGGAAGCGCCTCCTCCGCAAAAAACAACGCGGCATTGAGCAG
Source organism: Treponema sp. (assembly GCA_052169915.1). Lineage (GTDB taxonomy): Bacteria > Spirochaetota > Spirochaetia > Treponematales > Treponemataceae > Treponema_D. Next base: position 27,926 of record JBQNBN010000022.1, on the reverse strand, counting down.
AAGCACCGCGCGTATCAGTTTTTTCATCGTGAACTCCATTAACAATTTTCAAGACGCGGCATCCTATTCCGCGCCATTCATAAGCCGACTGGAAAAGTTCCATGCCGACTGGAAAAGCCTCGTTCTCCCCGTCATACGCCGCTTTCGCCGACGAACGCGTCTACGGTGCGCGCCTTTGACGCCGTATCGGAAACATAGAGCGCCGCCTGCACGCCGCCCTTAAACAGCGCGCTCCAAAAACGCTCCTTATTCATCGCCGGATGCTCAGGTTCGCGCTCATCGAACGCGCGGGCGGCTTCCAGCGCAGTGAAATGCGTCCAGTCTTTTTGCGGTCGAGCAAGCAGCGCGCGCAACTCCTCCGGCACGGAAGACGCAGCGCTTTCATTAGCGACAATCTCTCCGCCTAAATCGACTGGAAAAGTTCCATGCCGACTGGAAAAGCCTCGTTTTCCCCGTCATACGCCGTTTTCGCCGCCGGACACGTCTGCAATGCGCGCCTTTGACGCCGTATCGGAAACGTAGAGCGCCGCCTGTAAGCCGCCTTTAAACAGCGCGCGAAAAAAACGTTCCTTATTCATCGCCGGATGCTCAGGCGCGCGCTCATCGAACGCGCAGGCGGCTTCCAGCACGGTGGAATGCGTCCAGTCTTTTTGCGGTCGGGCAAGCAGCGCGCGCAACTCTTTTGACGCGGAAGATGCAGCGCTTTCACCGGCGGAAATCTCTCCGCATAAGCCGACTGGAAAAACTCCATGCCGACTGGAAAAGCCTCGTTTTCCCCGTCATACGCCGCTTTCGCTGCCGGACACGTCTGCGGTGCGCGCCTTTGACGCCGTGTCGGAAACGTAGAGCGCCGCCTGCACGCCGCCCTTAAACAGCGCGCTCCAAAAACGCTCCTTATTCATCGCCGGATGCTCAGGTTCGCGCTCATCGAACGCGCGGGCGGCTTCCAGCGCGGTGGAATGCGTCCAGTCTTTTTGCGGTCGAGTAAGCAGCGCGCCTAACTCCTCCGGCGCGGAAGACACGATGCTTTCACCGGCGGAAATCTCTCCGCATAAATCAATCGCATCCAATTCAAAAAACGCGTCGAACGCGCACGGCGGAAAACCTTTTTCATCAGGCAGTTCCCGCCCCGCAAGAAAATCTTCCGTGCGCGGGTTATCGGGTTCAAGGCGCACCAAAATCTTTGAAACGGCCGTTTCCGCCGCCAGAACCGCTTGCTCGCGGGCAGGCGCGCGCGTAATCACGTTTCCGCACTTTTCAACATTGTTTCGAGGAAAATCGACTGCGTCTCCTGCTTTTACGGGACGCGGAAACACGTTTTCCACAAAAGGAACCGCCGCCGCTTCCTCAAGTCCCTCAATGCGCGCAATCGTTCCGGGAATAGAAATCCACGCGCGCTCGGCGCTGAAGTCCGTGCACGGAACTTCGTACAAGTCGAAGGGCTTTTCGGCGTGAGCGCACGAAGAAGGAGGCGTAAAGTCGACGGGAACGCGGCGCGATTCGAGTTCAGCAGGCTGCATTCCCGCCGCAATTAGAATGCCTTGAGCAGTCAGATTTAAGTCCGACGCATACGGAAACGTCCAGCCGGACATATAGCCGCCTGAAAGCCGCGCCGCAATTTCGCCGATGACGGGACCGTGCGCGGAATATTTTATGTCCGCCTTCGCCGCGCCGTGCGTAAGTCCCAGAGCCTTCACGCCGAGCGCGAACGCCGCGATAAGTTCGCGCCGCTTGGTTTCGTCAATTGCGCAGGGCATGGTGTGGCCGGTTTCGATAAAGTACGGCGGAAAATATATGTGGCGGACGGCAAAGCCCGTAACGGTCATCGCGCCGTTATAGACGAGCGCGTCAATCGAAAACTCATCTCCTTCGATAAAATCTTCTATTATAATGACGGCGGAACGGGAACTTTTCCGCGCAGCGGAAACGGCGGATTCAAGTTCTTTGCGGTTCCGCGCAAGACGGCAGCCGCGCGCGCCCATATTGTCGACGGGTTTTACGACGAGCGGAAAGGTCAAATCATCAGGAATGTCATCGTCCGCGGCAAAACTCCGGTAGCGCGGAGAGGGAACGCCGTGCGCGTCAAAGCAGCGGCGCATTCGGTCTTTAATGCTCGCGTTGAGCGCCGCCTCATACGAATGACAGGGCAGCCCCAGTCGCTCTGCGGCGTATGAAACGGAGGCGGAAAAATCCGTACCCGCCGTAAACACCGCGCAAAGGTTGTGCGATTTTTGCAACTCTTGAGCAAAGGCAAGAATTCCGTCCTTGTCTTTTAAGTCGACGGGCTTAAAAAAATCCGCAAGATGCGCATAGGCTGCCGCGGGATTGCCGTCAACCGCCGCAACGCAAAAGCCCAATTCTTTTGCTGCAAGCAGCGCAGGTTTTTGCATAAGCCCCGCGCCGAGAATCAAAACCGTTTTTTCATTCATTTTTCTTTCCTGCAATAGACTTCAAACGTATCGCCGAGCGAAAATGCGCGGCTTGCCGCATCGAACAACCGGAAGCGCGCGTCTTCTTTTTTCCAGCCGTGTTTTTTGACGGCGGGAAAGCGTTCCGCGTGGTGGCCGGTCGAAACAGTCGAAACGACGGAAAAGCCGTACCGTTTCAGGATTTTTGCAGCGCGCTCCGGCTCCCAAATGGTGTAGTGGTCGGAGGGACTGTTTTCAAAAAACGACTGGCGGCTGAAACGCGCCGAAACGCCGCTTCCCGACGGCGTTGAAAACGCGAACGCGCCGCCTTTTTTGACGAGCGACGAGACTTTTTCAAGTACGGAATTCAAGTCTTCAAAATGCTCGATGACGTACCACATCGTAACCGCGTCGAACTCATCGACGCCGAACGCTTTGCCTGCGTCGAACGCGGGAAAGTGCGCGCGCACGGCAGGAAAGGACAGCGTTTTTTTGACGTAGCCGACGGCGTCTTCTGCAACGTCGGTTCCGTAAGGCTGCAAACCGCCGTCAAACGCCGCCGACAAAAACGGTCCGTACGCGCAGCCGATGTCCAATACCGAAGGTTTCGCGCCGCCGCCCGCCTTCAATACCGCTTTTATCCGCCGTACGCGCCCGGCCGACTGCTCTTTTATCGCGGCAAAATCTTCAAGATACGTGCGTCCGTACTGGTCTTTGTATTGTTCGGCAAAATACGACTTTGTATATTCTTTTGCCGCGCCGTCCGCCGTCCACGCCATGTAAACCATGCCGCAGTCCGCGCACCGGCGGAACGTCCGCGCTCCTGTCCGCGCGATGATTTTGTCCGGCTCGTCTTTTTCCGACCGGCAGACGGGACAAGACAGTCGTTTTGAATGCGAAAGTTCCTGTATAAACGCGCCGAGATTTTTTTGTCCGCTTCCGATTAAAACTTTCGGATAGAGTTTTTCCATTCCCGCATCGAATTTTTCAAATCCGCCTGCCGCCGCGATGTCTTTTTTATCGAGGCAGAGAAAGCCGTATTTTTCCGCAAGCCGACGGTGTAAGTCGCTTGTAGCAAGCAAAATGACTGCGCAGCCTGCCGCCGCCGCTTCAAAGGCAGTTAGGCCGTAGTGCGTTGCGACAAGATCGTAGTTACGGAGTTTTTCGCGGAGGTTCGGCACAGGCGGCACGTACGCAATATTCCGCGCCGGAGATGAGCCTTCCGCGCCGTCTCCGCCGGAAAGTCCCGCCCCGCCGCCCGCTTTTGACGCGGTTATAGCCGTAACGCGCCGCGAGGGAGAAGCAAAATACTCCGCCGCTGCTTGCGTAAGACGCGCCGGATCTTCGCCGCCGAGACAGACGAGGACGTTGACAAAATCTTTTGCCGACTGCGCGCGCGGCGCATTTCTGAGGGTGCGGGGGCGCGCAATGAACGCGGGCTCCGTCATGTTCGCCGCGCGGGCGGTTTTGTACGACGGAATGATGTCCAAAAGATAATCGCACTGCCCGCCGAACTCGGAACCTTCATCCAGCGCGGCAAGCGGGGCGGCTGCGCGGAGTTTTTTTGCCGTTTCCAAATCCATCGCAAACAAATCCGCCGCAATCAGCGAATATTCGCCCTTTTCGGGAAAATGCCGCGTAATCCGCTCTTCCGGCAAACCTTCTTCGATATATTCGGAAAGAACGGCGTCCGTTTCTTTTAGTCCCGGATTTTGGGGAATGTAGACAAAGGCGCCGGATGTCAAAGCCGCTTCAAGGCAGCGACGGAGATGCCCCGTTCCGCGTCCCGCCTGCACGGACGGCACGAACAAGGCAGTATCGCGAACGGAAGGCTCGCTGAACGCGCGCAAAATCTCTTCCGCCGCGTAAGGCGAGGCGGATCCGGAAAGATATGCTGCGGCGGCAGAAGCGCGGCGGTAATCGGCAGCGGTGTCTACAGTCGTCCGGCACTCGGGGAAGAAAAACCGCTCCGGCGCGCGCGTAAAGACGCAGTTAAATTCGTTTGGGTGATTGTACAGCGCGGGGCCGACGTGTTCGCGCTCGTAGGGAGAAGCCGTCTGCGCTTCCGCTTTGAGCAGGGTGTCGGCATTCAAAATCTCGACGCCCGAACCGTGCGGAAGTCCTGTCCACGTCATGTAGTCGACTTTTTCACGTTCCGACCGCGTAAGAAATTCCTCTTTCAAAGCCTCAGCCGCTTCGTAAAACAAAAACGGATTGTCGCCCGTCGCGCGGATCACCGCCTTGCAGCCGATTTTCTTTATCGCACGGCAATAGCGCGTAAGCACGTCTTCAAGCGGGCCTGCAAAAATCTCGTAACCGCAAATCTCCGCAGCGGGTTTGAGCGCGTCGTAGGACGCTTCATCGACGGCAAGCCAATACGCGCCCGCCTTAACGCGTTTCATCGCTTCAAGCGTCCACTGCACAAGCGGCTTTCCGCCGAGCGGAAGCAGGGCCTTTCCGGGCAGGCGCGACGATGACAGGCGGCACTGCACGATGACGGCGATTTCGTTTACATTCATTTTTGAATCCCCCACGTTTCGATTAAATTGCGCATATCCGCCTTAAAACGGTATTTGTTTTTTTCAACCCAGCGCCCCGCTTCCTTAAACTGCGAAAGCGCTTCAAAAAATCCGCACGACGAACGTAAAAAAAACTGAAAAAACATCGACGCCGGAAGAATTCCGTGATCGGCTTTAAATTGCGGAAGAACGTTTTTTAAGTAAAAGCGCAGATACGACAAGTCGGCAGTTGTGTCGTCAATTCCCGCATCCCCGCCGTAGTGAATGAAAAACGCCGTCGACAAAATCGTCTTTTCGCCCCAGAGCCATGAGCGCAGGGCAAGGTCGGCGTTTTGATAGTACGGAGAAGAAATTGTGTAGTCGAAACCTCCAAGCGCGATGAACTTTTCGCGGTTGTAGAGAGCGATAAAGTCCCGCGGCGCTAAAGTCGGCACGCCGTTCGACACGGCCGAATTCGAAATCATCTTGAACTTTCCTTTTTCGGCAGCGGGTTCCGTCCGCACGGGAATCTGTTCGCCCTCGCCTGAAAAAAGACGCGGCACAATGCAGTACACGCCGTCTTCGGTCATATTGTCGAAGAGGTTTTTGAGCAGCAGCCCCGTCGTTATGCGGAGCGTGTCGCGGAGCACCAAAACGTAAGATGAGTCAAGTTCGCTGACGCACAAGTTTATCAGTTCGCCGTCGGAGGCTTTTTCAAGCGGAATTAAAAACTTAACGCTCGGATAGCGGCGCGAAAGGTCTTCAAGGTTGTAATTGTCCGCGTGCGGCTCAACGGAAATGATGTTCCGAAATCCGCAGGCAAGCAGATTGTCGAACACCTGCGGACGCAGGTGGCTTCCGCTTGAGTTCAAGACGATTGCGGCGGCGTTGAACTTTTCATTGGGATTGGGCTGCCTTCCGCCGATGAGCGTCCGGTTTATCTGCCGGGCGTTAAAAGTTGAAGGTATAGTATTCATCGCATTTTCCGCAAAAATCGCAGTAGGTTCCGTTCATCTGTTCCTGCACGAAGGGCGTTAATTTTTCCCACGCCGTTTTTAAGCCGTCGGTAAAGGCATTGGCGATGACATGGGACTTGAGGCATTCGCGGCAAAAGGGAATTGAGCCGTCGGCAAGAATCGTTAAATCGCGTCTGATATGCCAGCACGGGTTCCGCGTAAGCGGCGAAAGGTCTGCGGGTTTTTCGTCGGCAAGCGTTCCGCAAAACGTGCTGTATTTTTGAATGATGTGGTTCCCGCCTGAAGGGCTTTCTTTTGCGCTCCAAAACCGATAAAAGTTTTCAAGTTCGTCTTCGTTCGCGTTCATGCGCACCAACTGCGGGTAGACTGCGCCCGGAAAATGCGCGTGCAGCACGGAGACGGCGTTCACGGCTTGGGCAAAGTGCTCTTCCGTCCCGTGAATCTTTTCGTAAGTGCCGGCTGTAAATGCGTCGACGCGCACAATCCATAGGATTTTACCGTACTCATTTTTGCATTCGGGGGAATTTTCTACAATCGACTTGAGCGCGGCGCACAATTCTTCGGTAACGAGGACGCCGTCCGTCTCAATGAGGAGTGTAAGTCCGCTTTTTGCAAGCACGACGCGGCATAATTCGACAAACGACGGATGAAGGAGCGGCTCGCCCCACGCGCTGACTGAAACGACCGCGCGGCCGGAAAACTCCGCGATACTTTCGATAAGGGACTTGAACTTGTCCGCGTCCATAAATGCGTTTTCGTCCGAGCCGCCATCTGCCGACTCGCCTTCCGCCCCCGCAACTCCGCTCATAACGCGCGGAATGTAGACGCTCGGCATGGCGTCGCGCGCGGAAATCTGCACGTTGTAAAAGGAAGGCAGCGTTTTTAAGACGGCGACGTCGGCGCACGCCGCGCGCGACAACTCATCTAAAGAAAAATCGGCAAACGGCTTTTGCTCAAGAATATGAGTAAAAAGCGCGGCGCAGGCTGCAGTCTCCGCTTTGGTCGCGCAGCACAGCGATACGCGGAATAAGCGCGCGTCAAAGGGCGCGATCACGGTTTCCACGTCGAACGAGTTGATGTCTTTTTTTATCAAGTCGAACACGGACGCGCGGGAAAGCGGCTTTTTGCCTTCGTCAGCGAGATTGGATTCCATAAGCGAATTCAAAATCCGTGCGGCTCCGGCGTTCAAGACTTCCGGCACAAGACCGTACGGATAGCCGTCGGCAAACGTATATTCGGCGGCGTAGTTTATATGGGACTCGAAAACCTCTTTTGCGCCTTCGGCGCTTAAAAATGGGCAGTCGGCAAAGGCGTACACGATGTCCGACGCGTCCGCCTCTTTTGCCTGCGCGGCAAACTCTTCAAAAAGCGCTTTGACAGTCCACTTGCTGCGGGAATGGATGCGAGCGGAAACGTCAGCTTTTTGTACGGAGGAACGACATTTTTCTTCGACGGAAGCGGAGGCGAACACGGCAATTTCTTTTTCTTTGATAAAGACAAGCGACTGTGCCCAGTCAAGCGCGCGCTCAAACGCGGATTTTCCATCAAAGAGCGGCTCAAACATCGACTCGGAACTGCCGTTGGCAAACAAAACAATAAGGCTTCTCATCGCTATATCATCGGCAGGGAAATAACGAGTTTTAATGGGGAATTGGGCTGGCAGGGAAACGAAGTGTGAAAGATTGGGATGAGTTACTGCCGACCCTCAGTTTGCTTACGGCAGATTGGCAAGAGGAGGATTGGTGCGGGGGAGATTAAGCAATGCGGAATTATGAATTACGCGCTACAAATTAAATATTCTTAAATCTTCCTTCCACGGCAAACCTGATTTTCCTGCGAGTTTTGCCGAATGGAAAAACTCGTGCGGGCGGTACACCGTTAAATCTTTCGAACTACGTTCTCTGTCGCCCGCAGCAGTCTCCGTCCTACGCAAGCGACGTTATATGCGGCTCCACCGTGATGTCCGCCCGCCGCGAGATAAAAAATACTGCCGCGGCGGAGACAAGAAAGCACGCGGACGTAAACGCCGCTTTGAAATTCGGGGAAGGGGGAAGATGGAGCGCGGAGGCGGCGGAGGGCGCAAGATACAAGGCGGCTCCCGCAGCGAGAATCGGGACGAGCAGGGCGGAAAGTCCGCGCAAGGCTTCCGCCGTCTTTGAAAAACCGATGTGGACTGCGCTTCCGCATTCAATCGGGAGGGAGCGCGGATTGGCAACTTGAATGCAGCGCGGCGAGTTTTTTGCAGTCGTCTCTTTTCCAGTCGATTTGGAATTTGGATTGGAAGTCGAAACGGGAGAGACTTTTATGATTCCGTCCGCAATTTCGGTTACGATGTAGACGCTTTTCATCAGTTGTACCCCAACTTGTTCATCTCTTTGAGTTTATCATTGCAGATTTCGCAGCCGTTTTCGTTGCCGAGCCGTTCATAGGTGTCGCGGAGGTTGAACATTGCGTCGTAATAATACGGATTGAGGATAACCGCCTGCTCAAAGGCGTAGCACGCGTCGTTGTACTGCTGCCGATTGAAGTACACGACGCCGGACGTGTTCCAAAACTTCGGGTTTTGCGGATTGATTTCAAGTCCTTCGACGCAATACATAAGCGACTCGTCCGACTCGTCCATCAAAAAACACAAAATCGCAAGCGAATCGAGCGTGTCTTCATCATCGGGATTTATGTCCGCCGCCTTTTCAAGCGCGATTTTCGCTTCGGAAAGTTTGCCTGCGTCGCGGTACGTTATGCCGAGGTTGTACCACAGAAGATAATTGTCCTGCTCCAGCGTCAGCGCGCGGTTGAGACACGCAATCGCATCGTCGTAAGAGCCGCGTTCGGCAAGGAGGAGCGCTTGATTGTTCAATTTTTCCGCAACTTCCGTCATGGTTCCCTCCACAATCATTTTAAACGGCGGCTTTCAGCATTCCGTCAAACAAGGCGCGGATTTCAGACGCGCTCGGTGTATTTTCATTTCCGCAAAGACCGGACAAAGCGCGGCTGTTTTGCTCGATGAGCGCGGACGCCGTCAAAGCCGCCTCTTTTATCGCGCCGCCTTTTTCAAGCAGCGCGATACATTCTTCCACCGCAGAAGATTCTATTCCCTCTTGGGACGCGCGCCGCATACATTCGGAGATTTTGGGCGCATCGGCGGAGTTTTTCTTAATATGCAGAAGGACAGGAAGGCTTTTTTTGCCTTCGACAATGTCGTCGCCGCGCTTTTTGCCGGGATTTCCCGCCGTCAGATTTAAAACGTCGTCCAAAACTTGAAACCCCTCGCCGAGCCCTGCGGCAATCCGTCCCGCTTCTTCAACCGTCGACTGTCCAGCCCCGCCTACAAGAAATCCGAGTTTTGCGGCAAGAGATGCAAGCGTTCCCGTCTTACAACGCACCATCGCAGAATATTCTTCCGCCGTCGGGAATAAATCAGGATTCCGGTGCCAGAAAATGTCCATCGCCTGCCCCAAATGCAGTCGGCGGAGTTCTTCTGCGTACAGCGAATACAGTTGCGTTTTCAGTTCCGCGTCCGCGTCGAGGGCGGCAATGCACGCCGCCGCTTCAAAATAGAGCCACGAGCCTGCGTTCAGCGCAGTATCAAGCCCGTAAGCGATGTGCGCGGCAGGCTTTCCGCGCCGCATTTCCGCGGAGTCTTCTATGTCGTCGTGAATGAGGCTTGCCGTGTGCACGAACTCGACAAGCGGCGTAAGCGCATAGGTTTGTTCTTCGGAAAGGGGACTGCGATTTTGAGCGGACGCGCCGCATTGTTCGCGCGCAAGATTTCTGCACAGCACGGTCAAAAGCGGACGCCAGCGTTTTCCGCCGGAAGAAAGAAGCGCGCGGCACGGAGCCGTCAGATTTTCGATATGTTGTGCGCTTATGGATTTCGGCAGCGCGGAAAAAGAGCCGCTTTTCCAGTCGTCATGTATGACCGGCGGCAAAGCGGCGTTCAAGGCGCGTTCGATATTCTCAAGATAGCGTGCAAAAACCAAATCCATCGGGGTACTATACTGCATATTCAAGAAAGATACTATAAATTCCGAAAATTCAAACATCATGCCGTCAAACAGTTATGAAAAACCCGACTTTTGGACAAAAAAAGCATTCTCTGAAGGGTACCCCGCGCGTTCGGTTTACAAACTGAAAGAAATCGATGAAAAGTTCCATCTCATCAAAAAAAGTTCCGCAATTCTCGACTTGGGAGCGGCGCCCGGCAGTTGGACGGTGTTTTTACTGAAAACGTTGGACGGCGGCGGCAAAGTCGTTTCCTGCGATTTAAATCCGCTTGCAAAAAGCGTAAAGGGCGAAAATCTTACGTTCATTCAAGGGGACTTGAACGACGCTGAAGTCAGAAAGCGGATCGGCGGGTTCGGTCCCTACGACGCGGTTGTGTGCGACGCGGCGCCTTTGACGACGGGCAACCGGACGGTGGACACAGCCCGCTCAGAGCAGCTTGCGGAGACGGCGCTTTTTTATGCCGAAACGATGCTGAAAAACGGCGGAAACTTTGCCGTCAAACTATTTCAAAACGGCGACCAGCGGAAAATGCTGCAAAAAATGAAAGACGTTTTTCAAACCGCCAAAGGATTTAAACCCAAATCGTGCAGAACGGAGTCTTTTGAGACTTATCTCATTGGCATTTTTCGGAAATAAGGGATAAAATACATGAATAATTTTAAACCTCGTGGAAAAAAGAATTGGATTATGAAAACAAAGAATACGCATCGTTTTGGACTTGCAGCAAAACCGCATAAGATAATCGCTTCAACGTTCGCAGCGTTTTGCATTGGCGCGCTTGTGGCGTGGGGCGGCTTAACAATCTCTCGGAATATTGAAATGCAAAAAGGCGTCGGCGGACTTGAAACTGCCGGCGTTCCGGAATTCAGCGAGTCGTCTTTTGATAAAGCGATGCTTTCAAATGCGGAAACGCAGGGTGGACTTTCAGAGGACGCGGCGCGGAACGCGGGCGATACCGACGAACTTGACGCGGCGGCATCCGTTCTTGATACGGACAATGCGCCTTCCGCGCTTGAGTTGTGCTATTACACCTACCGCGTCCGGCAGGGCGACATGATAGGGCTGATTGCGGACGCGTTTAACATCACGCAGGACACGATAATCAGCGTCAACGATATTCACCAGTCGCGCCTTTTACAGATCGGACAATATCTGAAAATTCCTTCGATACCGGGAATTCTCTACACCGTCAAAGAGGACGGGGAAACGCTTTCTTCCATCGCGGAAAAATATGAAGTGAGCGCGGAAAAATGCGCGCGGATCAATTCGCGGCTGCAAAACGCGGTTTTGAGCGCGGGTGAGAACGTTTTTGTGCCGGACGCGCAGCTTGACTGGGCGACAAAGCAGGAAATCAACGGAGATTTGTTCCAAAAACCCCTCCGCGCGCGCTATTATTTATCTTCGTATTACGGCTGGCGGAGTTCGCCGTTTTCCGGCAAGCGCTCGTTCCACAGCGGCATCGATATGGCGGCGCCCGCCGGCACGAGCGTTTACGCCGCGCTTGCAGGAACCGTAACGACAGTCGGCTACAACAGTATTTACGGAAATTACATTATCGTTTCGCACCATTCAGGTTACAAAACCTTGTACGGGCATTTGAGCGCGACGCTTGTAACGCGCGGAAGCGTCGTCAATTCCAGTACGAAAATCGGAAAAGTGGGCAACACCGGCATGAGCACGGGTCCGCACCTGCATTTTACGGTGTTTAAGTTCGGAAAGACGATAAACCCGCTCGGCGTACTGCAATAAGTTTTTTTTGAGGGGAAACGTAAACGATTTCTCTTGCCGAAGAAAAGCGCAGTAAGCCGTCGCCGTTTTTAGGCGGCGGTTCGCGAGAGGGGTAAGGGGAAACGGAGACAGTCAGCGCGCCCTTCTCTGCTATTTCTCCTCTTCTTCATTTTCCTCTTTTTGAGGGGAGGCAAGTTCATTCCGGCTGTGAACGCCGAGTTTTTTGAATATCCGGCGGTTATGAACGGCGACGGTTGAAACGGCGATGTCAAGTTCAAGGGCGATTTCCTTGTCGCTCCAGCCGTCGGCAACGTGGTGCGCAATCGCAATTTCCTTTTTGGTCAGTCCGGCAGAAACAAACCGCGCGTTTCTCTTGAGCCGCTTCATTTTTTCTGCGGCAGGAGACGGCTTTCGTGCCGAAGGAAGCAGCGATTGGTCTTTTTCCAGTCCATTCCGTCCTTCTTTTTCCTGAAGAATGGATTCCTGCAGCACGCTTTTTATACTTTCTATTGCGGAAATGGAATTAATCCGCTTTTCATTCATAATATTCGTAATCCGCAGGATTAGGTGATCGATATTAAACGGTTTTTGAATAACGTCCGTCGCCCCGCGCTGCAAAAGATGCGTTACGTTTTGCGGCGTAACGAAATTCGCCATGACGATAAACGGCACTTCGCCGAAGGTATCTTTTTCTTTCAGCAGCTCCAGCGCGTTTTTTCCCGGCAGAGAAATCGAACAGAGAATAAGATCGGGCTTTACGGCGCGCGCTTCCTTAAAAAACGCTGCGCCGGTACTGAACGCAATCGTGCGGAAAAACGGACTCAACTCCCGCTTGAGCAAGCGGCGGATTGCAGAGTTTTCTTCAAGAATATAAATATTTTCGCTGTAAAGCGGCGGCTCCTTTTGGGAGGAATTTTTATTTTCCGCTGCCTCGTCATTTCCGCTGCCGGAAACAAGCGGAGAGTCGGAAGGAAGGAGCAGCGTTTTTTCCGCCGTAGGAGAAGCGGGCGGAAGAGCCATTCGCATAATAATCGTGTTGCCTTCCGCATCGGGAATAATTTCTATGTTTCCGTTGAAAAATTGCAGCAGACGGCGGACGACGTACAGATAAATTCCCCAGTTTTCTATTGCCGCCTCAAACTCCGCGCCGTCGGACTTATCGTCTTCAGCTTCGAGCGCCGTCAGCTCAAGAACGTTTTGCAAGTCGGCGTTCAATATCGGCTCGGAATAAAAATGCAGCGAATACATCAGCGTGCAATTCACGTAGTCGATGGAGATGAGAATATTGGTGCCGGGCGTAACGCGCCGGACGACGGTTTCAATAACGAATTTAAATACAATCGCCGTAAGCGATTTATCAAGCGTAACGGCAACGTCAGGTTCAAAACTTTCCCGAATGTCGGGCGTGCAGCTGTTTAAGTAAAAGGATGAAAGCGAATTTTTTATCGTGCCTAAAATAAAATCATGCAGGTTGACCGCTTCGCAATTCTCTTTGGGGATATACGTCGTATTTTCATGTGTTGCAATGAAATGCAGCGCATTTATCAATTCCCGCGAATATTCGATATTGTCTTTTATATGCGTAAGAGTATCTCGGTCGCCATGTGCGTAACAGCGGTCGAAAAACGCGGAAAAAAGCTGGAGCGGATCCAGCAGCAGCAGAGACAACTGCGAATAAACGCAGCTTAAGCGCGCTGCTTCCGTCGTCTTTTCTTTTGCGGATTCCGTACTGACTTGCAGATACGCCAATTTGTCCCGCACTTGCGCTTGAATGTGAATAAACGCCGTCATGCCGAATAGCATAAGCGCAATCACTTCCGGAAGGTCAAGGTCGTGGTCGAATATGCGGAAAACGCCGGAAGAGCCGTCCCAAAATCGGATTGCGTGAGAAAATTGCTGGAATACGAGCAGATAAAGGGATACGAGCATTGTAATGCAGATTTTTTTCCGGACGACGGGGTTATAAAGCAGCGTAAGGCGGCACTGCGCGGTAAAAAAAAGCAGCGCGAACGTCATCGCCGCAAAAACAATGTGCCTGCCGTACGAGTCGGAAATATCCAATATGAAATACAGAATGCCGAATGCCGCGATTGCCATATTGAACAGCGGAAGCATATTAAAAACGCTTCGCACGCGCTTTGTGAAGTTTCGGATCACGGGCGCATTCGTTTTGTGTAAAATGACGATTGCACAGATAATGACAAGACAAATAAAAACGTAGTTCGCCTTATACATATAATGTTCGACGACAAAATTGTTCATCACGCCGCCGAAAAACGTTCCCGCCGCAATAAAAATATGCAAAACGAGGAGAGCGCAGACAATCGCAAAAAATATTGAATTCCAGTCCTTGAAAAGCAGTGCGTTAAACACGATGAAGAGCGCGGTTACGATACAGGCTGCCAGCGCGAACGCAAGGTAAAACGAAATCAGACTGCTTGCCGTCATAAACGTATTGAGCGACATTGCGAACACTCTGACGTGAGCGGGGTGCGATGCGGTTAAACGGATTCGGAGCGTAATCGGTTTTGCGGAATTGGGCGGCGCGTAGCGTCTGGCGGCGTGTTTTCCGAGAACGGGCACAAGGCTCACCGCGTTGTGCCATGCGCCGAGCGAGGTTTTTGAATGCGGAACGCCGGAACCCGTTTTGCCTGCGGAAATCCATTTTCCGTGAGCGTCTTCAAAAAAAACTTCCGCCGTAAAAAAAACTTCGGGACTAAAATAAAGCACTTCCCGCTCGCGGACGGCGGTATTCACGGGAATGTCCGCTTGGAGCCAGACCGTTCCCTTTTCCGAAAAAGCGTTTACGTAGCTGCACGGCGTAAAATCCGCCGATGAAAGCGCGGAAGCCGAAATATCGGGATTTTCTGCAACATAGGATTTAAGAGGAATTTCTTTATGATTGAATCCTGCTGAAAGGTACATCAGCAAAAGAAAAAAACTTTTCACTGAAAATAATTTTACACTATATAAACGCTCTTATAAAGCGCGGCTAAAAATAAATGCGCAAAGACTGACATCGACAAAAGCCGTTCACGCAGCTGCAAAATACGACGGACGCGCGGCGACGGCGGCAAAAAGCGTCTTTCAGCGCATATTCGCATTCCGCACTCGATTGCCGGTCGTCTATTTTGTCCGTTTTAACATCAAGATAAAAGCGATGATAAAAAAAAGATACGGAATTACGGTAAAAACGAGCGTCGTAAGCGGAATTCCCAAAAACGCTATGCAGCACGGTAAAATGACGTACAAGTCGATGAGCATTCCGTACACCAATCCCGCGTACATCGTTACCGCGCCTGCCACGACGGACATCCACGCGGCGTCTTTTGTTTTTGACCAGAGCGTTACGGCAAGAAACGCCGCCGTGCCCCCAAAGACAAGTTTTAGTACGTATAAAATCATTTCAGCTTTCGACATGTGCGCAGCTCCTATTATTAAACCTGTTCGACAACGAAGTTATCAAACAGGGCTATTTTTTTGAATAAACGGATTATTCTTTAATTTTGTAAACGTTCCGGCAGAAGCCCCGAACGGCACAATCGAAGGGACTTCATAATCGGGGCTTACGACGATTTGCGCATCGAGGCAATGCAAAACAAAATCGCGGTATGAGGGCGCGGGGATTTTCGGAAAAAGATACGGTCCCTTGCGGAGCCAATACGCCTTCAAGATTTTATCGAAGGAAAACCAGTCTTTTTCGCTCATCGTTAAGGCGCGCGCGATAAAATCGTAAATCGAACGCGAAAACGCCGCGCACAACGGAGACGGCACGTTTATTCCGCCTAAATTGCGGAAGTGCGCGTCAGACGCCGTTTTTCCGTCAGCGTTCTGCGGCTTTATGCAGACAAAAAAAATGTCCTGCCCCCACGCAAGCGGAGGAGCAACGATAACGGCGTTTTTGCAGCTCCAGTCGGTTCCGTCAGGATCCCACGCGCGCCACAATTCCGCTTTTTCTCCCGAGCGTTCAAAAGCGGCGGCAAAGGCGTTTTCAAGTCCGTAAGCGGCATACACATCCCGCTCGGAATTAAGCAGGACGCAAAGACTTTTTACAAGATGCGCTTTCGCTTCCGTTTCAAAAAAACCTGCCGCACCCCTGTTCAAGTTGTTTTTCAAGTGCATAAACGCGCCGCCTTCCTTCCAACCGAGAATCGCCCGTCCGCCCTCGCGGTAAAGATCCGTAAGCCGCGCTCCGCTTTTTGTATATAAAAAAAAGCCGCGCGCGCGCTGTACGGCGCCGTACCGCTTTGCAATCTCCTCCCGAAGAAAATCCGTTCCTGCCGTTTCCATCATTGGCGCAATTATATAGAAAATAAAACTTCATTTCTATCATAAGGCTCAGGATTTTACGGTCTGCAAGGACTGGGGGCTCAATTTTCCGCCCGCCCGCTCGTCTATTCCAGTCAGCAGCTTTCCGCTATTAACAAACATTTTGCAAACTGTTACATTTTATTCGACTTATACCCGCCTGTACGGGCGGACGAACTTACATTATCAGGACGGAAATATGAGTAAAGAAAAAACGGTTTACATCTTCGGACACAAAAATCCCGATACGGACTGTGGCGTTGCAGCGGCGGCGTATGCGCGGTTAAAGCAGCTGCAGGGACACAAAAATTATATCGCCGCGCGCGCAGGACGTTTTGCGCCGCAAACGGAATACGTATTCAAAAAATTCAACGTGCCGTACCCTGAGTACATTCCCGATTTGATTCCGAAAGTGCAGTATTACATGAGCGACAAATGCGAAACCGTTTCCAGCGACCAGAGCGTCTGGCAGGCGCTGGCAAAACTTGAAGCAAGCAAAGCGAGCGCGCTTCCGGTCGTTGACAAGGACGGAAAATACGTTTCCATGCTGCACTACAGCACGTTCGCGCAAAATCTTTTGACGATTATGAATCCCGAACACAAAACGGCGATTTCAACGAGCATCGGTCTTGTCATGCGCACGCTTAATGCGCAGCCCATCATCGTGCAGGACGAAGAGGAAATCTTTAAGGCGAGCGTTTTAATCGGCGGTTCAAGCGAAGAAGCGTTCAAAAAGATTCTTGACGAACATTCAAGCGAAAACGAAGTCGTCATTACAAGCGACCGCGAAACGATTCACAAAATCTGTATCGAAGGGCACGTTAAACTTTTGGTGATTACGTCCGGATTCGTTTTGAAGAAAAATCTCCGCGAGCAAGCGGCTGCAAACGGCGTTTCCGTTCTCATCAGTCCGCACACGACGGCGGCGACGGCGGTTCTCATCACGTACTCTACCCCTGTTTCGCTCATGTCGGACAAGAATATTCCCGCCGTTCATCCGATGGACACGGTTTCAAAAATCCGCCCGATGATTAAGGCGTCTCCGTGCCGCTGTCTTCCCGTTGTCAACGAGGAAAACAAAGTTTTGGGCACGATTGCCGAACACGATTTGCTCCACGAACCGAATATCGAAGTCATTTTGGTTGACCACAACGAGCGGACGCAAGCCGTCGACGGCGTTGAGCACTACAAGATTCAAGAAGTTATCGACCATCACCGGCTGGGAATGTTCAGCACGAACTACCCGATTACGTTTATCAACAAAACCGTTGGCGCGACGGCGACGCTCATTACGCGCTTGTATCAGGAAGCGCGCGTTCCCATCCCTAAGGAAATTGCAGGCATTTTGCTCTGCGCAATCCTTTCCGACACGCTTATTTTGCAGTCGGCAACGACGACCGACGTTGACCGGCGCGCGGCGGCATATCTTTCCGACATTACCGACCTTGACATTCAGCAGACGGGAACGGAGATTCTCACTGCCGGAAGCAGAGTTGAAGGCCGCGGCGTAAGCGAAATCATCCATCAAGATATGAAGGAATATAAGGAAGAAAAAGCGACGTTCACGGTCAGTCAGATTGAAGTCGGCAACGTCAACGAGATTCTTGCCCGTAAGGCGGACTTTTTGCAGGAACTTGAAAAGGCGCGGAACGAAAACAAAGCGCTTTTCTCCGCGCTCCTCATCACGGATATTACGCAGCTTTCAAGTATGCTTCTTATCGCCTACGATCCGGTGTTCCTGCCGTTTATCACCTTCCCCAAGAAGGAAGAAAACGTCTATTTCTTGAAAGACGTCGTCAGCCGCAAAAAGCAGCTTATTCCGCTCATCACCGAGCAGATGGAAACGTTTGAACGCTGAGCCGACTTTTCTTGCGTCGTATTTATGCGGCGCAGGAGAGCCGTACCGGACTTTTGCGGAAAGCAATAGACGATACGGCGTCTCCGCCTGCGTAAACTTCAGTGAATTTTACGCAGACTCCGGCTTTTGCCGGAGCGGAGCGCGTCTTTTCCGGTCGGCTCAAAACTTGACACTCGCCGTTATTTGCTTTTATATTAGCCTCCTATGGAAAATAAGCAGAGTTCAGGTAATTTTCTTAAAAAAATCATCGAATCGCTGTTCGGTTCAAGCGATGCCGATGCGGAAAAACGCAAGCAGCTTAAACTTATCAACAAACGCTTTTCAAAATCACGCTACAACAAATTTTACAAACGCTCAGGGAATGAAGCGCTGCCGCCGTTAGCAAAATTCATCTACGAAATATACAAAGTGATATATCCGGCGCAGACAATGTTTCAGGCTATGCCGAATCCCAATATTTTAAAGCGGCTTGTAATTGAATTTTCCATTCCCGAAGCGCAAAAAAATCTTGAAGAACAGCTCAGCGAAGAAAAAATTCTTGAAATGAGCAAGAAGATTCCGCTTGCAAACATCAAAGCGCACGTTACGAAAATCTCCGCACAGTATTCCGAATTTTTTACGCTGGAAAGAATTACGCAAATCGACAATCTGTATAAACAGATGATTATCTTTAAGGATTTTTGTACATTCGACTTTTATTTTCTTCTTAAAAAATTCGATAAAACTATCCGCGAAGGAGATTTTGCAGCTCCGCCGCATTTTGAAAAAGTCAATGCCGAATATATCAACGAAAATCTCAAGGATTTTATAACGGTCGTCGGCACTATCCCGCTTGACGCGGATTGGACGCCGCTTTTTAAGATTTTACGGGCGTATAAAAGCGTGGAGCCTGTAACGCTTGCGACGTGGAAAAAGATTATGTCGCGCCTGCAAGCTCTGCAAACGTCTCAGGCGTTTGAATTGATTTTAAAAATGAGTACGGAAAATCCCGGACTTGAGCTTGAAATTCCGACGGTGAGCGCAAATATCGTAGAGCCGTATCTTGATAACCTGCGTACGACTGCGGAAAAAACGGTGCGAAAAATACTTGAGGACGATCGGAATTCCAAGGCGAACGATTTGACGTCTCAACTTTTCGGCGATATGGAAACGCAGGTATTGAAAAATTACACTGACACTCTGGAAGCGACTTTTACGCGCAAGGGTCTAAAAACGTATGTTTACGCGCACCCGCTCAATTATCTGAAACTTTTTTTGCTCGAAGTTATGAAAAAAGATATGCGCGAATATTACGATATAGTCGTCGTTCGCGGGCTGTGGGAATCGCAGGCGCTTACGAAGCCCTTTTCAGAAAGCTATAACCAGCTCCTTGCCGTCTCGGAGCAGATAACGCAGTTCGACAATGCGATAGCTGAAGACGGAACGACGGGGCTTAAAATCAAAACGCTGCTTCCTAAAACAGAGCGGGACAGCGGCTCCAAAAACATTATCAACCGTCTTGTAGAAGAAGCCAATGAAGCCGCACACGACTATGTAATTCAAAGCACGAAAAATATCGTAACAATCGGAAAAATAATAAAATCGCTTATCGATGACCAAGCAAAGCAAAAGCCGGAATTGATAACGAATTGGAAAGAGCTGGATAACTATTCCGAAACGCCGCTCAAAGACGCAAGTCTTGATTTATACAAAAAGATTTATCTTTTTACGAATCTTATTAAAACCTATCTTCATCAAGGAGGGGGAGAATAAAAAAACGGGCGGAATATTTCCGCCCGTTTTTTTATCGGCTTGTGCAGTCAAGTTGTTATCGTTTTGAACTTATGCGGTTTGAAAGCGTTGTACCGATAAACTGCACGATTTCTACCATTATAATAATGATTATGACGCATACCGCCAGAATAACGTGGCGGGAACGATGGTAGCCGTAGCGGATTGCAAGGTCTCCGAGTCCGCCGCCGCCGATTGCGCCTGCCATCGCAGAATAACCGATTAAGTTGATAACCGTCAGCGTAACGCCGTCGATGAGGGAAGGCAGGGCTTCGGGCAAAAGAACTTTTGCGATTATCTGCGCGGTGCTCGAACCCATCGCGCGCGCCGCTTGAATAACGCCTGAATCGACTTCTTTGAGCGCAGTTTCGATAATGCGCGCGACGAAAGGAGCTGCCGCAATGGAAAGCGGAACTATCGCCGCGGAAGTTCCGATGCTCGTGCCGATGATAAAGCGCGAAAGAGGAAAAAGCGAAATCATCAAAATGATGAACGGAAACGAACGTAAAACATTTACGACGCGGCTTAAAATTTGATAAAGCGCGGCTTTCGGTTTAATGCCCGCAACGGGGTCGCTGATACACAGCAATATTCCGAGCGGCAAACCGACAAGGAGACTAAATATCACTGAAAAAAGCACCATCAGCGAAGTCTCTTCGGCAGCCGTTAAAATAAGCATAAGTTGTTTATACATTTCCTGCGTCATTTTTTCTCCTTTGCTTGTGCGTCAGCGTAGATTTGAATGCGGCAAAAGGTTGCCGTAAGTTCCGTTTTCAGTTGAAAAGCGTCTGGACAGTCGATTTTAACTGCCGCCGCGCTCAACGCGGACGCCCAGCTCATTCAAATATGCAAGCGCTTTTTCAACTTCCGTTTTTTCTCCCGTAATGTCGGCGAGGAGCGTCCCCACTTTGCAATCGGGAAGTTTTTGAATTCCCCCTGCGCGTATGTTGACTTCAACGTTGAAATTTTTACAAAGCCTGCTTATCGCAGGAACGTCGGTAGCGTCGTCGTCAAAACGGAGCGTAAACTCGCCGCCGCCGTCAGACCAGCGCACCAGTTTTTCGCCGTCGTTGTCGTTTCCCGCAATATTGGCGATAAAGTTCCGCGTTACCGGAGACTTGGGATTGACGAAAATCTCGCTCACGGCTCCGCACTCAATTACCTGCCCCTCATTGAGGATTGCCACGAGGGAACACGCGTCGCGGACAACTTCCATTTGATGGGTAATCATAACGACGGTAAGGTTCATCTGCGCTTGAATTGTCCGAATCAAGTCCAAAATCGACTTTGTGGTCTGCGGGTCGAGCGCGCTGGTCGCCTCATCGCAAAAAAGTACGTCGGGTTTGGGCGCAAGCGCGCGCGCGATGGCAATACGCTGCTTTTGCCCGCCGGAAAGCGTACTCACCGGAGCGGAAGCCCTGTCGGCAAGTCCCACGAGTTCAAGCATTTCTCCGACGCGAGAGCGTATTTCGGTTTTAGCGACGCCGCATATCTCCAGCGGATAGGCAATGTTTTCCGCCGCCGTGCGCGAACTGAACAAATTGAAGTTTTGAAAAATCATGCCGATTCGGCGGCGGCGCGCGCGTAATTCGCGTTCCGTAAGATTATCGACGCGTTCTCCGCCGTAAAAAACTTCGCCTGCGTCGGGGCCTTCAAGCAGGCTTACGAGCCGCACAAGACTTGACTTCCCCGCGCCGCTTTTTCCGATAATGCCGTATATTTTATTTGAAGGAATGGAAAGCGAAACGTCTTTTACCGCCGCAACGCGCTCCGCGCCGCCTGCATTCGCATACGTTTTAACAAGATGTTTTAATTCTATCTGCATATCATTTCACCGTTCCGCATAAGCCTGCGCGGGATTGCGCGCCTCGCGCATTACCGTTTGCGTAAAACGCCGTCAACAAGATTTTGAAATTCCGTATCGGGATTTTCAGCAAGCTCCGCGTTAATCCGCTCGGCAATCTTAAAAAGCCCGCCGCCCATATCTTCGATAATTCCGGAATTGAGCGTGGATACAGAGCCGCCGTTCGCCGTAAATGAAGGCGCAAAAGAAAACGGAACGGCAGTCTGCGCTCCGCTCAACGGTTCCAGCTCCACAAAATCCGCCGGATCCATTTTATCGGTCTGCGTGCCGTTTGCTTCAGAAGCATTCGGAACGGCGGGCTCAGTCTCCTCCTGAGCGGGAACTTCCGCTTCATTCGTATCGGCGTCAGGCTGTTCAAAGTCCTCGTCTTCGTGAATGGAATGCTGGAGTTCCTTATGCGCAAGGAATTCGATGGGAGCGACCACCAAAAAGTTATCGGAAACGGAATTGTCGACCGGCTTACCGTCATCCGCCGGAGCTGTAATCGGCATACCGAACTTCGCTTCTTCCTGTAAATCCGGATCAAAAGCTCCGCTCCGCTGAACCGGCTCATCTTCTTCAATGTCGGATAAAAAATCGTCCGTGCAGTCAACGTCGCCCGTATCTTCAGCCGGCTCTTGAACGGAAACGGCGCTGCCGGTCTCAGGCTCTTGCGCCGGCGCGGCATCTTCCAAATCTTCTACTTCGTTGACCGGCTCCGCCTCTTCAACGGCAGCGTCCTCTACCGACGCAATCTCTTCAACTTCATCAACGGGAGCCGCTTCTTCCGCCTCCGCGCTCTCTAAATCGACCGGTTCAGCTTCTTCTATTTCTTCAACTTCATCTGCAACGTCGACCGGCAAGGCTTCTTCAACCGCTTCTACATCGTCGGCGCTTTCCAACGGCTCGGCGTCGTCAAGCTCTTCAACATCGTCCGCGCTTTCAAGCGGTTCGGCATCTTCCAAATCCTCGACTGCTTCCGCCTCTTCCAAGGATTCGACTTCTTCAAGCGGTTCTACGCCGCCGGAAACGGTCTGCGTCTTTGAGCCGACTGCAGCAAGCGTTCCCGAACGCACGTTTACGCCCTGCAAAAGCTCTTCAAACATGCGGCGGATTTCCGACATGTCGATATCGGGCTTTATGGGCTGCGCGGAATACGCTTTGCCGCCGGAAAGCGCGCTGATAATGTCCGACCAGCCGCGGTCGAGCATCACGTCGATTTCTTTTGCATACTTTTTGCCGCGCGAACCAAGGCTTTTTTTAATCTTTGCAGAAAGTCCTTCCCGCTGCGCTTCAATCATTCCGGCAATTTGCTGACGGTCGATGTCTTTTTCAAAAAAGTCGTTTAAAACTTCAAACTGGAAACGCTTAATCGTGTTTTTGATGACAACGTCGTCGTCTTTTTTGAGACTGAAAATGATAAGAATGACGAGACAAACCGTAATGAACGCGCAGATGAGCAGCAAAATACGGACATAGCCCGGCAGAGAAAGAATATCCGCAGGATAAAGCCCCGCCGCAACCGCGTATTTTCCTTTATAACTTGAAATGAGCGTCCATGAAGATTCGCCTTGAGAAGAACCTGCGCCGCCGCTATTTTTAAGCGCGATAAGGTCGTCCGGCCCCTGCGATTTTTCACTCCATTTTTTTGCAATATTGGGAATTAAAATATTCGCGCCGATTTCAGGCAAACCGTATACAAATCCGCCTTCCGAACCGTTTTCAGACGCTGCAAGCCGAATATTTTCGTTGATTTCAATAACTTTTTTTGCAACGAGGTAGAGTTTAAAGTCCAGCGGATTGACGTAAAAAACGACGCTGAAAAGAGAATCGCCGCTTTTGAGCGGAAATGAAAATAAAAGCCGCTGTTCGGTGTCGTCATAAAACAAAATGAATCCGGCGTCGCTCTTTTCCTGAAGCTGAGCGGCATTGATGAGCGGATATGAAATCTCCGTTCTTCCCGACTGCGTCCGAAGAGAGCTGTAGTCGGCATAGTTCTTGCGCTGCCCCTCCGTGCGGGAATCGGTTTTAAAATAACTGTAATATACGCGCCGCCCTTCCGAGTCGATAATCCGAATTCCGCTGAGAGCGGGGACGGTTTCCATCAATTTGTAGACGGAAGCGACTGCGTCGTCGGAAGTTTCCTGCCCCGTAAAAGAGTCGACTGAAGGCTGGGACATAAAACCGTTTGCCGGGTCATTAAAATGAAAAAGCAGGTTTTCAATATATTCGCTGCTGTACTCCGCCGTCGCGTCAAGTTTTGAGCGGATTACTTTGAGCTTTGCCGGCTCGTAAAAAGTCTTTTCTACGGAAGAAAACAACCCGAACGACGAAGCGACGGTAACGGCGGCAAAAACGGCGGTCGCAATAATAAGGCTTATAGAAATTTTTATAGAGGATTTCACGCAATCTCCCAACTACATTGATTCTTAGACAGTCGAAACGATAAGCATCAACGAAATAATAGCATAATTAAAAAAAACAGTGAACAAAACGCACCGGTTTTGTAAGTGCAAGACGCGCGCGGCAAAGACCGAGCTGCATTTTTTACCGAAATTATCCGCGCCGTCCGGCAAATACCGACAGCAAAACGGAATGCGCTGCCGGCATTTTGTTTATTATCGGCAAAACAAGCGCGTTGTGAATTGAAAAATAAGCGCGCAGCAAAAGAAGATTTCTTCACATCGCTTCACTTGTTTTCCCGCGTACGCAAGCGAATGCGCGCCTGCATAACAAACGCCCGCAATCAATTTGTATCCGCCCGCAGCTCCATAAAATTCCGCTTTGCCGTACAGTCCCGTTTAATGAGGAATAAACGCGGACGCCGCTCCCAGCGCGCCGACGCTTGCAAGCATCATAATAACGCCTGCCATAAGGACGCCGCAGCTTACGGCAAATATCGTCTCCTTAAAATCCATGTCAAGAATGCTTGCGGCAAGCGTTCCCGTCCATGCGCCCGTCCCCGGCAGCGGAATTCCGACAAAAAGCATGAGCGCGAAAAATAACGTGCGTCCGGTCTTTGCCTGCATACGTTTTCCGGCGGCTTCGCCTTTGACCAGACAAAACGAGCAAAACCGCCCGATAAGTTTTTTATCCCGTCCCCACAGCAAAAAACGCCGGGCAAAAAGGTAGATAACCGGCACCGGAAGCATATTTCCAACGATACTGACGGCATACGACGGCAAAAACGGAAGCCCGCTCGCTTGAGAAAAGGGAATTGCGCCGCGAAGTTCTATCAACGGCAGCATTGAAATAAAAAAAACGGCAAGATATTTTACAAACATAGCGGGATTATATAGATTCGGATTTTATTTGAAAATAAGCGGAAGAAGACGATTGTCTAAAAATACGATTTTAAGAGCGGACTCCGGACACAGAGTTACGGCTCCATATCCGAATTCAAGTTCCATAAAGCTTTTTTTAATTCCTGTCCGGCGCGAAAAGCCGCAACATAATGCGGAGCAACGGAAAGCCGCTCGCCCGTCTTGGGATTCCTCGCGCTTATTCTGCCTTTACGCAGTCTCGATTCAAAAGTTCCAAACCCCCGAAGCTCTATCGTTGCGCCTTCCACAAGTACGTTTTTTATTTCCTGAATAAGATTTTCCACAACGTCCTGCACAATTTTCTTATCGCAAGAAACATTGCGGTACACAGCCTCGACTAAATCATATTTGGTAACTTTTTTAGACGGCATTTCAAACTCCCGGAAAATATTTTTAAATTCTTTTGTCCGTAGAAAAAAATCCAGTTGAACAAACATTCAACCGGATTTCTTTCATCAAGCGATTAAAATTACTCTGACGCAGCTGCGAATGAAACATTAAAAAGTTTCATCATCCTTGACTTTTTGCGGGATACTGCGTTTCTCTTTAGAACGCCTTTGCTGCGCGCGCTATCAAGTTCGCTTACAAGCGTTTTCAGTTTCGCTTCGGCAAGCGACTTATCTTTAGAATGCACCGCCTCTACAAACTGCTTCGCATATGTTCTGCAAGTGCTCTTAATAGCCTTGTTGTGAAGTCTTCTTGCTTCACTCTGCGCATGACGTTTTTCCGCAGATGTTTTTTTGAGTGCCAAAGTGACCCCCTATAAAGTTTACGTTCGGTTATAATATCGGGCAGGCTATGTTTAGTCAACATATAAAATTAGGAACGGCTTATTGACGAATATAAAGCTAATCGCTATTATCTTTGCCAATAATCATAATGGAGGAATACAATGGCTGGAGCCAGTAAGAACTCTCGTACTACCGTTGCAACGCAGAAGTTTATATGCCCTGATTGCGGCGGTGAAATTGTCATGAAGACTATGTATGATGAAGGCAAAATAAAAAACGTTGCTGAATGTTCAAAGTGCAAGCGTACGGAACGACGCCCCAAAGACTTTAAATAAAAAATTCCGCAATGAGCACGTAAAAAGGACTTCGGCTTGGAAGCCCTTTTTTTATTTTAACCGCGTTTTTTTACTTTACGCAGCCGCTCAAGTCCCATTCCGTCTGCGTCCGCCGCTTTTCAAGTCCCTCGGTGCGGACTGCAGCCGTATTTCTTCCATAAATGTGCCGTATTTACAAAACCTTCGAAATTGCTATACTTGCCGCATGGGGAAAACGATCGTTTTTGTAAATCAAAAAGGCGGGGTCGGGAAAACAACGTCGTGTATCAATATCGGCGCGTATATCGCGCGGTCAGGGAAAAAAGTGCTTTTAGTGGATTTCGATTCGCAGGGAAATATGTCCAGCGGTATCGGCATTTCCAAAGACAAGCCGACGATTTACGAACTCATCGCGGGGCTGACGACGCCTGAAGACGCGGTTAAGCATTCATCGGTGGACGGACTTGACGCAATCAGCGCATCGATTGATTTGTCGGGGGCCGCGATTGAACTTGTCGAACAGCAAAACCGCGAATTCTTCCTTAAAAACGCCCTCGCCCCGCTCAAAGAAAAATACGACTATATCCTTATCGACTGTCCGCCTTCGCTCGGACTGCTTACGCTGAACGGACTTGCCGCGGCGGACTCCGTACTTGTCCCCATGCAGTGCGAATACTTCGCGCTCGAAGGCATTACGCTTTTACTCCAGTCTGTCGATAAAGTCCAAAAAGGTATAAATCCCTCGCTCGTCATCGGCGGCATTTTTTTTACGATGTACGATTCCCGCACGCGCCTTGCGCACGACGTCGTTATGCAAGTCAAAACGTATTTCAAAGAAGCGGTGTTTGAAACGATAATTCCGCGGAATGTGCGCCTGTCTGAAGCCCCGTCGCGCGGACTTCCCATTTGCAGTTACGATCCGCAGTGCGCAGGCGCGTTGAGTTACAAAAAACTTGCGGACGAGGTAATGCAGCGTGGCTAAAACCGGCGGACTGGGGCGCGGACTTGACGCCCTCATTGGAAATCCCGCTGAGTTTTCCGGCAGCACGAGCGTCTCCAGTCAGGCAAACGCAGAAGGAATTCCCGCTCCTGCACATCTTCCTGAAGGCGTTACGATGGATGAAAGCGGCGGTTTGTGGGCGCAGACGGCGCTTTTAAAGCCTAATCCGCACCAGCCCCGCATGGAATTCGATGCGCGGGCGCTTGACGAACTTGCAGATTCGATACGCGAACACGGAATTCTTGAGCCGATTATCATTGAACCGGCGGACGAAGGCTTTTACATCATCATGGGAGAGAGACGGACGCGCGCGGCAAAAATCGCGGGACTTGAAAAAGTGCCCGTCCTGCTCGGCAAATACGACGAACAAAAAAAACTTGAACTTGCGCTCATCGAAAACATCCAGCGCGCGGACTTAAATCCGATTGAAGAAGCGCTTGCGTACTACAATCTCATGCAGATGGGGGACTTGAGCCAAGACGAAGTTGCCAAGCGCGTCGGAAAAAAACGCCCGACCGTTGCAAACGCGCTCCGGCTTTTAAAACTCCCCGACGATATGCAAAAATCCCTCATCGACGCGCAGATTACGGCGGGACACGCGCGCGCTCTCCTTGCCGTAAACAATCCCGCCGACCAGCGCATTCTGTTCGGAAAAATCGTCGGCAGCGCGCTGAGCGTCCGTGAAGCGGAAGCGCTTGCGGCGGACTACAACAACGGCGGGCGCGCAACCGGTAAGAAAACAAAAAAAGCAAGCGCGCGCAAAGACCCCGACATCGCCGAAATCGAGCAAAAATTTATCGAAGTCTTCGGAACGAAAGTCATTCTCAAAGGATCGATTGAAAAAGGCACCATCCAAATCGACTATTTTAGCAAACAGGACTTGAACCGCTTATACAACGTCATCGCGCCGGAAAAATAGTTGCGGGCTGAGGCTAACGTTGTTTGAAAGATGTAACGGGTTTTTCGCCCGCACGAGTTTATCCACACTCCTACGGTGTGTGGATAAACTCGTAAGATAATGGTGCTGGGAAATACGTGGTATTGTAAAACGGTTGATTCAAGGGATTTTTAAAGAACATTGTTTTCCGCCTGCGGCTGCCGATGAAAATAAAAAAATCGCTTGCAATATCTTTGCTGCCGCTATAAAATTGTTTTATGAAAAA
>JBQNBN010000021.1:0-32600 GCA_052169915.1 Treponema sp. | reverse complement strand
CCTGACGAAATGCGGGCAATCATCGACAAATGCAAGGTCATGCGCCTTGCGCTTTTTGACGGCGAGCGTCCGTATATCGTACCGCTCAACTTCGCGTACAAATACGAGCGCGGTAAATTCATCTTTTACTTTCATTCCGCAAAGGAAGGTAAAAAAATCTCGCTTTTGCAGTCGAATCCGAACGTTTGCCTTGAACTTGATACCGCACACGAATTGACGGCAGGCGAGACGCCGTGCAAGTACGGTTACAACTATCAAAGCGTCATCGCGTCGGGGCAGGCGAGTTTTGTCGACTCTCCGGCTGAAAAACGCGCGGCATTGGAGCTTTTACTCGAACAGCAGACAGGAAAGAACTTTGACTTACCGGAAGAGGCGACTCACAGCGTTGCGGTGTGCCGAATCGACATAACGGAAATAACGGCGAAAAAACGGCAAGTTCAAGGAGATGCCGCCGGCAAAGGAGACTCGCAATGATTTACGAAGCCCCTTACAAGTCCCCGCTCGGAACGATGATATTGGAAAGCGACGGGACGGCGCTCACCGAACTCAACTTTGCAGGACAAAAATGGTATGCGCCAAAGCCCGATGCCCGCTTGGAACCGGATCTTACGGTATTCAAGGAGACGGCGCGCTGGCTCGACGCGTATTTCGGCGGCGCGGAGTCGGATTTTACGGTGCCGTTAGCGTTGTCCGGCACGCCGTTTCAAACGGAAGTGTGGGACATTTTATTGACCATTCCCTACGGCAAAACGGCGACGTATAAAGAGATTGCGGAAACGCTTGCGCGCCGGCGCGGCATAAAGCGAATGGCGGCGCAGGCAGTCGGGGGCGCGGTCGGGCGCAATCCCGTGAGCATTATTGTGCCCTGTCATCGCGTCATCGGCACGGACGGAAGCCTTACGGGCTACGCAAGCGGACTGGATAAAAAAGAATTCCTGCTTCGACTGGAAAAGATTTTATAAGCGGAATGAAGGCAGGCAGCAAAGAAATGAGTCTGAAAGAGTAGAAGTCGTTGCTGCCTGCACACGTTTTTGCTTGCGGCAAAAACGTACAGGAAACGGGGCTTAATGCATGGGACGCGGAATAGTAAAAACACGTGAATCCTTGTTCTGCAGCGGCAGTCAAACTGAGTTTTAAGGCATGACGCGCTAAATTAAAAATCGCTTGCGTTTTATTTTGTTGTCGACAGAGACATGGAATTAACGCGCCTGCCCTATTCGGCAATTTTATAAAATTCGACATTCGGATTATTGTTTTATTCCAGTTAGCAGAGCCTAACTGCTTGCTGAAAACATAACTAATTTTATACAATGACAAAAATATAAACGTTTGGAGGTCTAAATGACTAAAACTATGAAACTGTCCGGACAAGGAGGTTCCGTCCGGAAAATCAGGAAAAAATTATTATTGCTTGGATTAACGCTTGCAGCCTTGCTCGCTTTTTCATGCAGTCAGGAGGAGCCGGCTTCGGTCAGCGGTTCCGACGGAGAGAAAACTTTTGATATTGCATACAAGTTGGACGGAGGAGCGAACAATCCTGACAATCCTAAAACCTATTCTGCGAATACGCTTCCGATAAAACTGAAAGCCCCCTCAAAAACCGGCTTTACCTTCGACGGGTGGTATACGGATAAGGATTTTAAGAACAAAATAGAAAAAATCCAAAAGGGCGCAACCGGCACATTGACTTTATATGCAAAGTGGTCGGCGCTTCCCAGCGTATCTTACAAGGTTATTCATTTCCGGCAGCCGGTTACAGGCGATACTTATGTCAAGCATGAAGAAGAAACGCTCAACGGAAAAGAAGGAGAGGACACCGGCGCGGCTGCAAAAGACTATCCGAATTTTCATTTGAGCGAAGGGCTGCACCCGGGCAAAAAGATTGTTCAGCGGAAGATAAAAAAAGACGGTTCAACGGAAGTAGAAATTTATTATGACAGAGATATATTCACCGCAAAGTTTGTTACGGGTGGAGGAAATGAAATTGCCGATAAGTCCGGCAGATACGAGGCTCCCTTGCTCAAGCCCACGGATCCGACAAAAGCAGGCTCTACGTTTATCGGCTGGGAGCCGGAATTGCCTGCAACGTTTACGGCGAATACAACGCACACCGCAAAATGGACGGCGGAAGTTCTGCCGCAGTACACGGTTGAGCACTGGCAGCAGCAAGTCGACAGTACGGGCAAAGTTTACGACGAAAGCGCGCATAATACGCCTAATTACGCGCTGAAAGACACGGATACGAAAAACGGGAAAAAGGACACGCAGACACAGGCGACTGCAAAGGTCTATTCGGGTTTTGACTTGCCGACTGTTACGCAAGAGAATATAAAAGAGGACGGTACAACCGTAGTAAAGATTTATTACGTCAGAAAAACCGTTATGCTTACATTCGACGCCAAAGGCGGCAAAATCGACGGTCAACCGACAAAAATTTTGAACGGAAAATACGGTGAAAAACTTTCCGTAGCGGAGCCGGTACAAGATAACGGCGATAAATTCAGCGCGTGGGAGCCTGCCGTTCCACAAACATTCCCGGAAGAAAATAAAACGTACGCTGCAAAGTGGACGGCGCTCAATTCCATTGAAGTTATAACGCCACCGACAACAAAAGATTATATTGTAGGAGCGGACTTTAATCCTGCCGGAATGGTTGTAAAAGCAAAGTACGACGACGGCAGCAATCCGACTTTGACCTACGGTACGGATTATACAACTGATTTTAACGCGATTAAAAACACCGTCGGCGATAATCAAACCGTTACGGTCAAACATGTAAAAAATCCTACAAAAACAGCGACATTTACGGTTAATATAAAGTCCGCGCCTTCAACGACATATGCAGTCGGCGATATTATCGACGGTACAGACGGAACAACATACAAAGCAAGCGAATTTCCTCCCGCCGGTTACATGCCTAACACTTGGGAAAAATATTATGTAATCGTCAAAGTAAGCGGTACAAGCTACGTCGGCGTGCGGTATTTTGATAATACCGGCTACGGAGATGTTGAACTGGGGCAAAATATCAACAATACTTACAATCAACACTCGCAGCCGGCATCTCCGAACAGATATCTTAATAAAGACGAAACTGCTGCGCTTTTTGCGCACAAAGAAACATTTAAGTCATCTATGAAGAAAATAAAGAAAACAGGCGTTACACCGACTGCGGAAAACTTTGAAAAGAAGAATTGCATATATAAAGGTCAGGATGCGTACGGCATAGATGCTTTCTTTAACGGCAATGATGAAGAAGTTACGACATCTTCTCCTAAAAATAGAGACATTCTTCCTATCATAGCGAGGGACTTCAACTAGCTTGCCTGCGGACGGTTACTGCGTAGTTTTGAAAAATTTAACGGGGTTCCGTCCGCACACGTTTTCGCCACCGGCAAAAACGTGCGGGAAACGCGGTTTAGCGGGGACAAAGTATAACAAAACCGCGTTAATTCTGTTCCGCAGCGGCAGCAAAACGGAGTTTTGAGAACGGCGCGCTGAATTAAAAATCGATTGCGTTCCATATTGGCGGCGGCACATTATCTGCCGCCCCGTTAACTCCCTTTCGGCTCATCGGAGGCGGAGACCGTAAAAAACGCGGTTTTTGTGCGCCAGTTGAAAATCTGTTTTTCGGCGGCGCTTTCCAAAAGGCGGACGAGTTTTTGCAATTCTTCATGGGGAAGCGCCGCCGCCATCTTTGCGCCGTACACGCTGCGCCCGCCGTCAAACCATTTTTGAATTTCCGCGCCGCTTATCCGCCGCTTTTCACTCACAATTTGAGAGGCGCACTCAGTCTTAAATCCCGCCTTCCGGAAACAGTCCGCAGCGGTATTTTCGTCCCAATTAAAAAGGGAGTTCCCTTTATCGCCGAAAAACTCTTTTTCCGCTTCTTCCATTTTTTCAAGCGCGGCGCGGTACGGTCCGGCGGCTGCGGGCGTCAAAATCTGTTCTTTTATGAGTTGACTGATATGCTGCCCGCCGGAAGGAATTTTTTGCGCGATAATCGCAGCCCAGCCTTCCGCAAAAGGAATTTCCGCCGCGCGCTCCGTTCCGTCCGCCGCGCCGCCATTATTGGAAACGGCGGCATCCGCATCGCGCGAGTCGGTAAACGCCATTCCCTGCCGATTTTTAGGGCGGACTGCACTGCTCAAGGCTTTTGCCAGCGCGTCAATCGAATCTTTACTTACAAACGGGTCGCGGAAAAATACGCGGTCGAACACCGCGCCGTTGTACTGAAAATTGTACAGGATTTCGCGGAACGCCTCCGCGCCCAAAAACGAATCCGCGCTTTCGGGACGGAACTCAAGCAGCGGACGGTCAAGGTCTGAAAGCGTGCGCGCATATTGCTCAAGGATTTCACGCCCCTTTGGCGTTCGGCACACGCCGCAGGTCATTCCTTCGGGCGTTTTGCGCGCAATTTCCCACAGTAAAAGTCCGTCGTCCGCGTTCCAAACAAGGCAGCGGTGATGGCGCAGCAATCCCGCCATTCCAATCATCGTATCGCGCACGGAAAGCAGGACTTCAGCGCGGTTCGTGTCAAGCCTCTGCCGCCACTGCCGGTCTGCGCGGTCAAGCGCGCTCTCCTTCGCTCCGTCTTTCGGACTGAAGGTCAACTGTTCCCCCTCCCCTGCGCCCGTGTGAAAGTGCGCGTTTATCCACCATTCGTTCAAGGGCTGCGTTCCAAATTCCGAATGCAAAAGCCCGTCTTTCCAGTCGGTATGATTATGCGAACCGATCTTTGCCTCGTCTTCCTCCGGCTGCGTTTTTTCCAATATCGCGGCAATCTGCAATTCCCGACGGGATAAAACCTCGTCCCGAATCCGAGCCTCGTAGCCTTGCGTGCTCGGCGTGTAAAAGACGCGCCCCATGAGATTTTTGGGCAGATACTGCTGCGCCACCCAATGATCGCGGTACGCGTGCGGATACAGATAGCCCGCGCCGTGCCCGAAGCCCTCCGCGTCGCGGCTGGAATCCTTTAAGTGATTGGGAACATCCGCGTCCTCTTTTTGAACGGAAGCGAGCGCGTCAAAAAACGCCATGCTGCTGTTCGACTTGGGAGAAGTCGCAAGATACAAAGCGGCATGCGCAAGAAAATAACGCCCCTCTGGCATTCCGACGCGGTCAAACGCTTCCGCCGCGCTGTTTACGACGCTCACCGCATACGGGTCGGCAAGTCCCGTGTCCTCGCACGACGAAATAAGCATCCGCCGGAAGATAAAATGCGGGTCTTCGCCGGCGGCAACCATGCGCGCAAGCCAATACATCGCAGCGTCCGCATCGCGCCCGCGCAAACTTTTTATAAACGCGCTGATAATGTCGTAGTGATAGTCGCCGTCGCGGTCGTAAAGCACGGCTTTTTTTTGTATCGACTCTTCGGCGGTCTCTTTGGAAATATAAATCGTTGAACCGTAAGACGGCTCAGGCGGAATAGACGCGGGCGACCATTTTTCAGGCGTCGTTTCAACGGCAAGTTCCAGCGCGTTCAAAAGGCTCCGCGCATCCCCGTTTGCCGTTTCGATTAAATGTTCGAGCGCACCCGCTTCAAATTCGACCTTCCAATGACCGTAACCGCGTTCCGTATCGCTTAGGGCTTGGCGCGCGGCTTTGAGCAAATCTTCGCCGCTCAGGGCTTTAAGCTGAAAGACGCGCGAACGGCTTACGAGCGCCTTGTTGACTTCGAAAAAGGGATTTTCGGTCGTCGCACCGATTAAAATAATCGTGCCGTTTTCCACCCACGGCAAAAGCGCATCCTGCTGACTTTTGTTCCAGCGGTGCACTTCGTCCACAAAAAGAATCGTGCGGCGGCTGTAAAGATTGTAATAGTCTTCCGCCTGTGAAATAGACGCGCGGATATCCGCAACGCCTGTCAGCACCGCGTTGAGCGTAATAAAATTCGATTTTGTGTGATTGGCGATGACGCGGGCAAGCGTCGTTTTCCCCGAGCCGGGCGGCCCGTAAAAAATCACGGAAGAAAGCTGGTCTGCGGCAATCGCGCGGCGTAAAAGTCTGCCCTTGCCGACGATGTGATCCTGCCCGATGTATTCGTCAAGGTTTCGCGGGCGCATACGGGATGCAAGCGGCTCGCGCAAAATCTCCGCCGCACTGAAAAGCGAATCGTCCGCGCCCATAATCTACAGTTTGGAAAGTTTTGCGTTTACCAACGCCGCCGCCTGCTTGGGGTCAGCTTTGCCGTGCGAAAGTTTCATCACCTGTCCCATAAGCCAGCCTGCAACATTCGTTTTGCCGCTTTTAAAATCGTCCACCGCTTTGGGATTTGCCGCAATAACGTCATCGACAATCTTTTCGATTGCGCCGGAATCGGAAACCTGCTCCAGTCCCTTTTCCGCGATAATTTTCGACGGCATTTTGCCCGTTGCAAGCATTTCGGCAAACACTTCCTTTCCCTGCTTGCTCGTGATTTTGTTTTCCTCAAGACAGTCGGAAAGTTCTGCAATGTGCGACGGAGTTACGCCGACTTGTTCAATTGAAATATTTTTTTCGTTCATCACCGCAAGCAATTCGGAAAGAATGAGATTTGCGGTTTTTTTGACATTTTTCGACTTTTCCGCCGCTTCTTCAAACCACAGCGAAAGTTCCCGCGTCGAAGTGAGCGTTTCCGTGTCAAAATCGCTGAGCGCAAAATCGTTTTTGAACCGAATCCGCTTTGCTTCAGGCAATTCCCCGACTTTTTCCGCCGCTTCTTCGACCAGTTCCGCGCTCACCGTAAACGGCTTAATGTCCGGCTCCACGACAAAGCGATAGTCTACAAACGAGTTTTTCGTACGCTGAACAATCGTCTCGCCCTTCGCTTCGTCCCAGCCCATCGTAACCTTAAAGCCCGGATTGAATTCCTGTCGGTCTTCTTCAAATTCTTTAAGTTGGCGTTTGGCTTCGTATGCACACGCTTCACGTATCGCCTTAAACGAGTTCAAATTTTTGATTTCGGAAATGGGCGTGTGAAAAAGTTTACCGTCTTCCCACACGTTCAAGTTGATGTTTGCGTCGCAGCGCATATTTCCTTCTTCAAGATTGCCCTTCGTAACTTTGACGTAGCGCAAAATCTCCTGCACAGTCTGCATAAAAAGAGCCGCTTCGTCGGGACTGGTCATGTCGGGCTTGGTTACGATTTCGATGAGCGGCGTGCCGGAGCGGTTGTAGTCGATATATGAATGCGCCCCCTCAAGGTGGAGCGACTTTCCGACGTCTTCTTCAAGGTGAATGCGCTCTATGCGGACACGGCGGTATTCGCCGTCGATAATGCAGTCCTCGCCGATAAAGTTTTTCGTCCGGCATTTTGCGCCGCCTGCACGTTCGTCTTCAGGATAATTTCGCAAAGGCAAATCAACGAACCCGTCCGTGCACAGCGGCAAATCGTACTGCGTAATTTGGTAGCCTTTGGCAAGGTCGGGATAAAAATAGTGCTTGCGGTCGAATTTGGTGTAAGACGCAATATCGCAGTTGAGCGCAAGCCCCGCAACCGCCCCGAGTTCCACATAGCCCTTGCTCACGCGCGGCATAGCCCCCGGCAGCCCGAGGCACACCGGACACACCCGCGTATCGGGCATTCCGCCGTACCGGTTTTCGCACGCGCAAAACGCCTTTGTTTTTGTCAGAAGCTGCGTATGAATCTCGCAGCCGATAACGATTTCGTATTTTTCTATCATAATATTTCCTTATATTCGACACCGAGCGTGTCGGGCTGTTTTCTTAGGGAGAGAGAAGCACCCCCGTTCAGAGCAGGGGTTCTTCCCTCTCCCTAAAACCCACTCCCATCTCCTCGCCCTGCTTAGGGCTTTGCCCTAAGAACCCATGCGAAGTTTTTTTATCTTACTCATATTATTCAGTCAAGCAATATCACTAAAAAAACTGTTCACTGAAAGTTTGGCGGACGGGGGTATCTCATTTGAAAGACGCAACGTCCCTTCTCTCCGCTGCAGTTTTTCTAAAGAAAAACTGCCATTACAAGATTCCTCTTGCGTTCTCTTGAGGCAAAATAGGACTCGTGAGATTTTGCTATTCCACGTCTTCCCCAAACCCCGTTTGCTGCGAGATTTTGCCTAACGGCAAAATCTCGTGCGGGCGGGACACCGTTAAGTCTTTCAAACCGCGTAGTAACCGCCCGCCACCGCCCGAAGAATGTCGGTATTTTGGGGTTATTTTTAGTATTCGTCAAGCAGAATGAGGGACTGACGGCACGGATGACTGCTGGCAAACGCCGCTTCATCTTCCGCTGACGACGTCTATCTAGTCGACGAGCATCGAACAGCGCAGTTAATCGATGCCAATACATCTCTAAAAAAGTAGTCAGTAAATTTTTCTTAAAAGAAGTTTTCAGAAAGGAATAAAACCGGCAAATTATATTTATAAACTTTTTTCAGTTTTTTCGATGGACGAATTATGAACAGTGAAGTTCAGCTACGGATAGTTGCTATTGAGTTTGAATGACTTAACTAAGTCCTATCCGCACAAGTTTGCTCTCGCAAACTTACTGGTAATGAGGAGGTACAAAGCGGCATTGCAAGATGGGTAGGTTTCGTAGGATGTGGCTTTGGAATTAAAGGGGGATTTCCACAAATGGAACGCCGTTCGTCTCATAACGCATTATCGACAGCCGGGATCGTTTCTCCTCGTGCGCATATCCCCGTAAGGGAAAAGAAAAAGCATTTGCCGCGTTCGGAACGTCCAAATGAAGGGGATTTAATACAAATAGACGCTTCGCTCCATGATTGGTTTATGAATGGGCAGAAAGTCGCTTTGTATGGTGCAATAGACGACGCGACGCATAAAATAGCCGGCTTGTATTTTTGCGTGAATGAGTGCTTGCTCGGCTATTATCAACTTTTGGCACAAGTCATGTACAGAACAGGCGGACTTCCCAGCGCAATTTATTCGGATAGGCGTTTTCCATAGCGCTCTACTTTTACAGAAGAAAACTTACGGGCTTCGTTTGTGTTGCAAGTTTGCATCAGGCAAACTCGGGAGGACGGAAATGGAGTTTTATCGTTCAAACTCATTTCTATACCGTACGACGCAAACATTACAAGGACGCTTGCCGTATATTTTCTGCTATCTGGGGATTAATAAGATAGATAAAGCGAATTCGTTTCTCAAAGATTTTATAACCCATTTTAGCGTAAAAGCTCAGGAAGAAAAATTGAATTGGCATAGTCCTCCGCACAATCCTGATTTTGACTTTCTATTTTCCGTTCGGACAGAAAAGCAAACAAGGGCTGACTGTCCATTAAACTTGTTCGGAAACTTCAGTTTCAGAACAGGGTACCTTGAAGTGCGATGTTCTAAATCGTGCCATTTGTGCGATTTAGAACTCGTCAACCAGTTCGACAACTAAGTTATCGAACTGGTTCATTTATATATCACGGGTTTAAGTTTAATATCCTGTCTCAACGTGCGGCGCATATAAAGTTTACACTTTGCTTGTCTGAAAGTTTTGGATTAAAGGCGTATATGCGCGGCAAATATTACGATGTAAAGTTATCTGAACCTTTATGCGACGTGTCGGAATGTTCAATGCCGATAGTCGAAAGAGATTTACTCTATAGGTATTTTTACGCCGACACGCACAGCGGGCGGGCGCTTATTCGTAGAGTCGGATAGTATGCGCCCTTGTATCCATACAGATTTTTAACGGTTACAACAATTTCAATTCCTCCGTATCAACGTCGATAGGATAATTAGCGGTTAAGACTTCAATTTTGGCGTGCGATTGATGTCTTCCCGTAGGATTTGTATTCATTTTAATTTCGATTTGGTACCAATTATCGAGTTTTACTGCTTGCGTCAATTCCTCATTCCGGTAGGAACTCAACAGAAATTTTCCCTTTAGTTTTGTAAGGATGGCAAGTGCGGACTGCCGTAACGTAGTTTCAACTATGTTAAAGTGTTTGCAGTTCGCTTAAGTTTTATTGCGAAAACTCGTTGCGGTGTTTGAAATGAACGCCATTTTGTGTTTGTCTCACCCAAAACTTCATTTTATGCGAGCTTTGCACAGCAAAATATCGTGCAGTAGAAACTTTACCGCGTCATTCAAAGTTTATTCTCCGTCACTTGCGCTTTTGCATGCCATTGAGCTTAGCTAGCTGATTCTATCTGAACGAACGATAATAAAGTCTCCGTCCTAGCTCCAAAGCACTGCGTTCCAGTCTTTTAATTTCGACGCGTCGTCGGTTGAACGCACTGACAGAAGAATATGAGCAGCGGGATTTCTACCTTAACTTAAAACGACCGCTTTTCCTTCAGTTGCTTTAGCAAAAGAGTCGGAAGGAAAAAACTTCTCTACTTCCATTGTGCGCCCTAAGTCGGTCTGAGCCGTTACGCTTTTATTATTCCGGCTTTTAAACACGCCTCAATTGAATACACTGAGAAGCTTATAAATATTTTATACGTTCATTCTTTTGCTTTCTTTCCCGCTCGAATATTGATTTTTTGACTTCTATCGACGTTATGCCCTGTCGGTCTCGTACCTGTTCAAGAATTGACGGCTCTTTTTTTAGTTTAGGCTTCTTTATTTTCTGCGTTGTGTACACAGTTCCTTCCTTCCCTATGTAAACTTCGGGATTTACGAGATTGACAGTACAGTTGCAAACTGCACAAATGGTGTTTGAAAACGCATACATTCCTTGCAGTCCGTCCCACTTTCAGGAGACACCCCAGGTGTGGTGTTTTAAATACGCGTTCTTTTACATTTGCCACGACTCAATACTTCATTTCTAGTGAGTTTTGTCGAATGGCAAAATCTCGTTAGGTCGGTAACTTTTTTCTGTCTTTCAAACACATTTCTTTGCCGCCTAATCGTTCACGCCCTCAGCAAGAATGAAGTATCAGTACTCGGTATCGTGTCTCGATTTTGTTAAATATAAATTACCCATTTAGTTACTAGTTAGCATGTAGCCTTGATTTTCGGAAGCATTTCAGAGTTTCGTCCACGGGGATTCACAATACCATAACAGCCGCCGCAATTTTTCCGGCATCCATTCACGCCTTTACCGCCGCCCACACGTGGACTGCATAAACGGTGTTTGAAAGTGCATACTTTTCTTACAATCCGCCCCGCTTTGCCTCTGGCAAACCGGTTGTGGTGTCATGGTTGTTTCTACAATCCAAGTTTGCAGGAACTGTTCTGCCTCAAGTTTGCTCTAGGCAAACTTGAGGCAGGCGGAACCCTTGCTGTCTTTTTTAAACTCTTTTCTTTCTACCTGCACTTTTTCCCTGCATTGTCGTCCTCTCAGTCTGAATAAAATATCCTTACGCGCTAGCGCGGATGGCGTCTGGCGCATCTAGTCGGTATTTTTCCCGACCCGTGCTTTTTGCGCCGCTGTAAGCGGATTTCGCTGGATAAAATTTTCCATCGAATACGTCGCAAAAGAGGCGACAGAACCAAACTTTTTTTGTTCAACATAGCCCGCAAGTTCTTCGTAGTTCGTTACCGGAACAACAATGTTTTTCCGCTCGCTTGCAGGATTAAGTTTTTCCTGCGCGCCCCTTATAACTTCGCTTTTAACAAAAGTTGAAACGCGCTCTAAGCCCGATTCCTTTGCAAGAACGTTCAGCATTCCGTATTGTTCTTCCGTTACCGTTATCAATATTTTGCTTCCACCCATTTTTGACCCCTTAAAACATTGTCCCTTGCGCGCTATCCGCAATGCGCACCTTGCGTTCGGCAATCGCTTTGTCTACCTGCTTTTCAAGATTTTTGCTTTCGTGCAAATCCTGTGTAGCGCGGCTTTTAAACCAGTTTTTCTGCGCCGCCCGCATCCGTCGCGGGCTTCAAAACGACCTCTTCACCGTTCAACATGCATATGCAAGACACGCAATACTCCGCGCACGGCAGAGGGGTTGCCTCCTCGTAAAAATACTGTTTTCCGCGAGTTTTTGCCGTTAGGCAAAAACTCGTACGGGCGGCAATTACGTTAAATCTTTAAACTCCATTCTTAGCTCGCCCGCAATCGTCCCTCCCCTCCGCCTTTCCGTTGACACAAATCACGCAGAAAACTATTCTTCGTCCATGAATAGAATTGCTTTCAGGCAGCGGTGCGCGCTGTTTTTATTGTGCGCCGTTACGTTGTCGTCATGTGCAAAGCAAGGCAAAATCCTTACGATAGAAGAAGAAACTCTTTTTTCACTTCCTTACGGCAATTTTGAAGACCAACTCAATCTTTTTTCGCTGGACAAAGCGGGAACGTTCAAAACCGCGCTTACCATGCGCGACGGTTTCTTCTATATAATGAACGGCGAGTCGGAAAAAATCCTCGCGCTCAATTCCTACGGCGACATGCTTTCGCTTTATTACAATGAAGATTTTTACGACTCAGGCCCGCGCGTCCTCTCTCAAGAGTCGCCGCCTGCAAGTTGGAAAAAAATCGCTTATCCATTCGACATGGACGGATTTATTACCGTCGATCCGCGGAAATATATTTACGCCGCCTGTTCCATTCCCAAAGACCGCAAAGAGCAGGACGAAAGCGGCGCGCTCCTTTACAGTCAAGTCGTTTTGCGGATTTCAAGCGACGGCTCAAGTATCGACTACATCGGACAGCAGGGTCCCGGCGGCACGCCTTTTTCTTACATCTCGGGACTGTACGCGACTGAAAACAACGAACTGGTCGCCGTATGCAAGACGAACGAAGGCTTAGGCGTCTATTGGTTTGCGGAAAACGGATTTTTACGCAATAAAATCCCGCTCAATATTCAAGATATGCCGGTTCCGGAACGCGAAGACGGTCGTTTTTCATTGGACGACGTATCGGTTACGATAGAAAACGCCGTTCCCGACTGTTCAAGCCGCGTATTGTATGTCAAAGCCGACTACTACGTTCCGCACATCGATGAAGAATCGAAAGTGCAGTCCGGCATCGACTATCTTGAAAGCCGTATCTACCCGCTCGACATCGATTCCGGCGTTTACGCGCAGTCAATCGGCATTCCGCCGTATGAAGAAGCCGTAACGGAGGACTTCAGCCGTATTACCTACCGCCTGCCCTACGATTTTTTAGGCGTTACGAAAAGCGGATGGCTCTACTTTATCGTTACGACGGAAAGTGGCTTCAACATTGAGATGATTCACAGCGGAACGCACAGCATTATCCGCCGGAAACTCGACGTCGACCACAAAGAGGAATTGTATTATTCGTTTGCGCTGTCGGACGAGGGCATTATTTCCGCTTTGCTTGCGGACAAAAACGGCGCGCGTATCGTGTGGTGGCGTACGGATTCGCTTCTTGCAGCCCTGATAAAATGACTTTGGAGACGCAGTTTGATTTTTGACGAAGAGCGCGAAATTATCAGCGACGACGATATGAAAGCCGCAAAAGGGGAAGGGACAGCGGCGGGCGGAGAAGCGCTGCATTTTTTCTACAATAGAGAAGAGCGGCTCAAGCGCGCGCCGCAGATCGTGCGCGACTTTTACGACGGCAAAAGCGGACGCCCCGTCAAAGGACTGTTCCGCGTCCTTGTCGCAACGCGCACGAACCGCTTTATGCTTGTTTCGGTCGCGCTGTTCGCCGCGTTCGTGTGGTTTTATTCGGCTTTTTCCGAGCGCAAGTCGGCGAATTTTCAAGGCGCGCCGGTCGCGCTTTCGGCGTTTTCGTATGAAGACGCGGTGTACGCAAGTTTGAAATTCGGTGAGCGAAAACCAAAGTCGAATAGAACCTTCCGCGCCAAACGAAAAGAACGTGTTGAGGACTTTCCCCAAGTCTTTCCGGTGAACGTCGTTTTTTCCGCCGTCGATAACGCAGGGGGCGTGAGCGCACAAGAGGAATTGAGCGGCGTCTACGAAGGGCGCGAACTGTTCATACGGACAAGATTTGGCGACTATGATATAATCAAAGTGAAAGCGCTGGTAAGGTCCGGCGGCGAGCAAAAAGAATTTTCCGTGTCCGTTGAAAAACGCTGAACGCGGCGCGGTGGAGGCACAATGATTCAGTTTTATTTACTTTCGGTACTGCTCAATCTGCTTGCAGGATTTTATATGTTCTTTTTTTCGGGAGCCGCAGAGGATTCCGATATTCCGCCGCTTGACTCCGACGACGGAATTGATTTTGACGGAGAGGATAAAAGCGGCGCGGACAAAAATATATTTTCGCGCATATTCGGACTGTCTCACGGAGACGATAAACTGTTCCGCCTTGTCGTAGGCGGACTTTCGTTTTTGACGGCGATGATAAAACTTTTTTCTCCGGTACGCGGCGTCGTTATCATCGGGGACTTTCTTCCCGCCGCGGCAGGTCT
Organism: Treponema sp.; assembly: GCA_052169915.1. Lineage (GTDB taxonomy): Bacteria > Spirochaetota > Spirochaetia > Treponematales > Treponemataceae > Treponema_D. The sequence goes on along the minus strand of JBQNBN010000021.1, from coordinate 18,356 downwards.
TGCCGCCGCCGCAAGCATTCTTTTAGGCTACTACATGAACGAAATTTCATCATCGGTAACGCTTCCGCCGCTCATTCAAAAGATTTTTATTGAGGAGCAAAAGTTTATCGGGCTTTTTTGCGCTGCTGCCGCGCTCCTGCACTTTCTCTTTCCTTACGCGGCGGTGCTGTAATGAGCCGCTCGGTCGCGTGTATCGTCTATGAAGACGGCAAAGTGTTAATCGCAAAACGAATTGAAAACGGAGACATGGGCGGACGCTGGGAATTCCCCGGCGGAAAAATCGACGGGAATGAAGACGCTTCCGCTGCTATAACGCGGGAAATGAGCGAAGAATTCGGCGTTAAAGCGCGCGCGGAAGAAAAAATATGTTCGGCGTCGTTTATCCATCGCGGAAAAGAATGCTTTGTCACGGCGTACCGCGTCCGGCTTGAGCGCGACGGCGTTCAAATTCCTTTTACGCTTTCCGAACACACCGAATACGAATGGGTAAATGCCGATGAAATTCCAAATCGTCCCTTCGTCGACTCCGACTTAAAACTTTATCCTGCCGTAAAAGAATATCTGGAAAAGCAAAAATGAATCCGCGCTATTTTTATGCAGTCCCTGCAGCGGTGTTTTTTTTATTTGCGTCGTGCAGCAAAAACTCAGAAATCCGCTTTGATGAACGCTATCCGCTTGCGCTTGCCCCCGATATCGAATGGGCGGTCGTTACCGATCCCTATGCGGCGTACAAAAATGCGCCTGATTGGAACGCGGAGGCAAACGGGCACTGCCGGAAGTCGGACATTTTGCAGATAGAAGGAACGGCGTTGTCTCCGGAAGAAGAAGTGTGGTACCGCTTCAAAGACGGCTGGCTGCCGTCAAGCGCCGTTGCCGTGTACCAGAACCGCTTTAAGGCGGAGAATGCGGCAGGCGGCGGTTATTGACTTTAGCAGATAAAACGGGGTTCCCGGTCGGGCGGTTCCTACGGAGTTTGAATGATGAAACAGTGTCCCGCCCTCCGCAGTTTGCATTCTGCAAACTGCCGTAAACGGGGTTAGCGGCAAGCGGCAATGCAGTGAAGGCGCGGCGTTGCGGGACGATATGGCTTGTAATGCGTTTTTGAGAACGGCAATGCGGCGAAGACGCGGCGGAATGGTTTGACATTCGGCGGCGGTGATAAACGAAAATGACGTCTGCATAATCATGCGCTGCGACAAGCCGCGTGCGGAAACGGGGCGCAAGTCGATAGTCGAAAATTGAAATTCAGTATGAAAAAACGTGAGGACGCGAGGTTTTTATGGCACTGGTAATTGCGGAAATCGGGACGGCGCATGAGGGGGCGCGGGATAAGGCGCGCGCGCTTGTTGACGCGGCTGCCGGCGCGGGTGCGGACGCGGTCAAGTTTCAGTGGGTCTACGCGGACGAGATTTTGCACCCCGATACGGGCACGGTTTCGCTTCCGACGGGGCAGATTCGGCTGTACGACCGCTTTAAGTCCCTTGAATGCAGCGCGGATTTTTACGCTGAAATGCTCGAATATGCGCACGAGCGCAAAGTCAAGTTCGGCTGCTCTCCGTTCGGACTGAAAAGTCTTTCCGAGTTGCTTGCCCTCAAGCCGGACTTCATAAAAATCGCTTCGCCGGAACTCAACCATTATCCGATGCTCAAAACGCTCGCTTCTTTTCGGCAAAGTCAGCGGATAAAGGGACTGGATACAATTCCCGTCATCGTTTCAAGCGGCGTTTCGCGTCTTTCCGACATTGAAAAAGCGCTTGAGATTTTGGGAACGGACGGCGTAACGCTCCTGCACTGCATTACAAGTTATCCCGCCCCTGAAGACGAATACAATCTGCGCTTGATTGCCGCTTTTCGCGGGATTTTCGGCGTTGAAACGGGCGTCAGCGACCACAGTTTGGCTGCGGTTCTTGTGCCGAGCCTGTGCGTGTCGCAGGGGGGCGCGGTCATCGAAAAGCACATTACTTTGAGCCGAGACACAAGCGGACTTGACGACCCCATCGCCCTCGACGGCAAAGATTTTGCGCTCATGTGCAGCGCAGTCAAAGAGGCTTGCAGCGCAATAAAGGAATTTGGAGAAGAGCGCGGAAAAGAGGAAATTATCGCGCGCATGAGCGGCATATACGGAACGGAAAAAGTGCGCGCGGTTTTGGGCGACGGCGTTAAGCGTCTTGCCCCGAGCGAAAAGAAAAACTACGGCCGCACAAACCGCTCCCTGCATTTTACGCGCGCGCTGAAAGCCGGAGAATGCGTCTCCGCCTCCGATATTGCCGTCCTCCGCACGGAAAAAGTGCTTACGCCCGGCATTTCCCCCGAATATGCCGATTGCATAACCGGCGCGCGCCTTACGCGGGACGTAACGAACGGCGAAGGCGTGCAGTGGGAAGATTTTATTCACGGTGCGGAGGAAGGCGAGATGCAGGATAATTCGTAATGGGGAATGCGTAATTAGGCGGACTGCAGGCGGCGACGGAATGAGTTTGAATGATAAAACGGGATACCGCCTGCACGAGTTTTCCTCTGGAAAACTCGCGGAGAAAAATACTTGTGTGCGGTAGGGTATGGATTTTGCAGGCCACACAATATTTTACCGAACGGCAAAATATTGCAGATATCTACCTGTGCGCCTTTCCCATCCCCCCTTGTTTAAACAAATTACCATTGAAACACACAATTTTTATCGCCGCCACGGGAAACCACGCCTTCTTTGCGGGCGGAAACGATGTCTGAGGGGAAGGGGCTTCCATGTAAAAAGCGTGTTCGCGCAACGACGAGATATGTAATATTGCCGCTGCCCCAAAACTCGGTTTTACGGCAGAGATCGAATACCATTTCCATCGAGTTTTCTCCAGAAAACTCGGGAGGGCGGCTGCGACCGGCGGAGGATAGTGTTCGAGAGACTTAATGGTGTTTCGGTCGCCCAAGTTTTTGCTTAATAGCAAAAACTTGCAATAAATGACATCTGGCAGTCTATTCCATTCCGCCCGCCTACCCCCGCAACCGATTTGCCTATGGCAAAGCGGGGCGGACTGCAAAAACCGTAATCGGTGTTAAACAACATTTGTGCAGTCCGCACAATTACGCATTCCTAATTCCTCATTACACTCTAAACTTCCCTACCTCCTCCGCCAGTCCCTCTATACTGTCTTTATTTTTCCTCGCGAGGTCATTTACCTCCTGCACGGCATGATTAATTTGCCCGACGCCCGCGGCCATTTCATTCATACTGTCCTTAATGACCGCCGTCAGTTGGTCAAGTTTTTGCATCTCCTGCGCGACGCCTTTGCCGCCTGAAAGCATATCTTGTGAGCCGCTTTTTACTTCTACGGTAACGGCGCTGATATTTTTTATTGCCGCCAATACTTCTCGGCTGCCGTTTTCCTGTTCTTTCATTGCGGCGGTCAGTTCCGTGCTCATGCCGCGCACGTTTTCCGACAGCTGGAAGATGGCGTTGAACTTTTCTTCCACGATTTTGGAGCTTGCCGCAAGACCTTTGATGTCGTCGCTGAGCTTTTTCAGCGTGTCGGTAATCGTCTTACCTTGCATCGCAGATTCTTCGGCAAGTTTGCGGATTTCATCGGCGACGACGGCAAAGCCCTTTCCCGCTTCTCCTGCATGGGCGGCTTCAATCGCGGCGTTCATCGCAAGCAGGTTCGTTTGCGACGCGATATTTTCAATGACGCTGGAGGCTTCAATCAGTCCGCCCGACTCGTCGGCGATTTTTTGCGTAACTGTATTCGACGTGAGCAAAGTCGATTTTCCTTCCGACGTAGCGTTTGCAAGCATTCGCACCATATTGTCGCTCTTTTCAAGCGACTGCGTAATCGACGCAATATTTGCGACCATCTCTTCTATTGAAGCGGAGGAATGCGAGACGCTTACCGACTGCGTTTCTATGCTGTCGGCAAGCGTTTCAATCGTTTGAATAATCGCTTCAATCGTCCCTGCCGTTCTCGAAACGCTTTCCGCCTGCGTCATAGCCTGCTGCTTTACGCCGTCGATGTTTCCGCTCACTTGATTGAGCGCCGTCGCGCTCTGCGACATATTGCACGAAAGTTCATCGCCGACCGTTTTCATCGTAACGGCGTGTTTTTCCACCGACCGTATGGAAGCGTTAATCTTTGCAATCGTTTGATTGAAAAACAACGCCAAATCGGTGATTTCATCGCTGCCTTTCAGCGGCAGACGCACCGTCAAGTCGTCCCTGCCGTTCGCAATATTCCGCAATGCCCGGACAGTCGACTGTATAGGCTTTATAATTGCGCGAGCGACGATAAGAATGATTATAAACGCGGCGCAAAGAAGTACCGCGCCCATGATGAACATTGAAGTTTTCAAAACCGTTACCGTTCCCATGAACTCGTTGACGGGCGCGTTAATGATAACCGTCCAGCCTGTCGTTTTCATGACCGCGTAAGAAGCGATTTTGCTTTTGCCCTTGTATTTGTAATAGCCCATCGAAGGTTTTGCCGAGCCCATCGCCATTTTCTCAAACGCCGCCGTGGACAGCATTGTCGGATCGCGTTTTGACTGTTCGACGGTGTTCCAACGAGTTTCGACAAGACTGAAGTCCTTATTGTGTCCGATGACGTTTCCGGTCAGTCCTACGACGTAGCAGTAACCCGTTTTGCCGACTACGATGTGGTCAATATCCTGCGAGAGGAGGTTTCCGTGGACGGTCGCCATCAAAACGCCTATGACGGAACGGTGCTCATCGTACACGGGAACCGCAAAGACGATGACAAGCGTTCCGTCCAAGCGGGAATTGATCGGCTCGGAGACGAACGGTTTTCCGCGTGAGGCGGAAATAAAATAGTCTCTGTCGGAAACGTTGTGCGTGCCCCCGTCCTCCAGATGCCGAATGCCTTGCATATCGCAAAAATTCAATTTGTAAATTATGTCGCTGACCTTCGCTTTCTGCGTCAAATACTCAGCTTTTTCTTGGTAGGAAGCGTTGGCGTCGAAGAGCACGGGCGCGCTTGCAATTTCTCCGAATAACTGCCAAAAAGCCTTTACTTTGCCGTCGATGATTGCAACGGAATCTTCCGCTTTGTCAATGAGATGCTCCGAGACTTTTTCCGTTACCGCCGTGCGGGCAATTCTAACCGCCAGGACGCCTTCAATAGCGGACGAGACGGTAATCAATAATCCGAAAATGGTGATAAGTTTGTTTTTTAAAGAAAAATGTTTTTTCATTGCGTAACCTCCGGACAAGCGCGTTTATTCTTCCCTCCTTGAAATTGCACGTCCTGTCACCTATGCGTAAAAATACACTCCCTTCAGAGAAAAGAAAAGAGGGAAAAATTCATTTCCATTGCCGACTGGAGAAACGGCGCATACACGAATCGTAAACGGCAATGGGGACTGTAGGCACGGTTCTTTCTATATAATAAAGCGATTTTCTTTCCGAACATGCCGCGGACGGTTCTATGAACTTCTATAAACGCCTGAGAGAATGGAAAAGTCGCTTATAAATTTTCAAAAATTCTATTGACAATCGCGTATATAAACAGCACTCTACGCTTGCCGCGGACTGGGAATATTTCCAGTTCGTTTTCTTTTTGAAAAACCGCTGTGCTGCGGTCTCTATCATCATGCGGACAGAGGTTTCTTGAATTGAATGGAAGTCAGGTTACCATCGACAATGTGTCGAAACGTTTCGGGGATTTTGCTGCGCTTGACGGCATCAATTTTACAATCAAGCAGGGCGAATTTTTTTCGCTTTTAGGACCTTCCGGCTGCGGTAAAACCACCTTGCTGCGCATCATCGCAGGTTTTGAATATCCCGATGACGGCGCCGTTCTTTTTGACGATAAAAACGTTGTTCCGCTCCCGCCGAACAAGCGCTCTTCCAACACAGTGTTTCAGACGTACGCCCTCTTTCCGCACATGAGCGTATACGAAAATATCGCCTTTCCGCTCCGGTTAAAAAAAATTCCGAACGATGTAATCGATGAAAAAGTGCGCTACTACGTCCGTTTGGTGCAGCTTGACCAGCATATTTTCAAAAAGCCCGCTCAACTTTCAGGCGGACAAAAACAGCGGGTTGCCATCGCGCGCGCGCTTATCAACGAGCCTAAAGTCCTTTTGCTCGATGAGCCGCTTTCCGCGCTTGACGCAAAACTCCGCGCAAGCCTTTTAATCGACCTTGACACCCTGCACGATAAAATCGGCATTACGTTTATCTACGTTACGCACGACCAAAGCGAGGCGCTTTCCGTTTCCGACAGAATTGCCGTTATGAACGCGGGGCACGTTTTGCAAATCGGAACTCCGTTTGAAATTTATGAAAGCCCTGCGACGCAATTCGTGGCGAAGTTCATCGGCGAGACGAATATTTTTGAAGCGACTGTCGTCGATTGCGTCGAGCACAAGGCGAACGGCAAAGAGCCGGACTTTATGCACACGCTTTCCATTCCCGAATTGGGCAAGCAGGCGCCGCTTGCCTCCGACACGGAAGCGACAGCAAGTCTTGACCGCTATATGCAGGTTACGGACTATGAAACGGCGGAAAAGGGGCAAAAAGTCGCTTTTTCAATCCGTCCGGAAAAAATCCGCATAACGCGGACGCCGCCTGAGACCGGAGGGCGCACCGATATCAACGTGTTTAAAGGCATTGTCGAAGAGCCCATCTATTCAGGATTTCAGTCCAAATTCTACGTGAAACTTGAAACGGGAACGATTATCAAAGTGTTCAAGCAGCACACCGACTATATGGATCAAGGTCCTGCCATTCAGTGGAAGGATGAAGTGTACGTTTCGTGGGCTGCCGACGACGGTTACGTCGTTGAGGATATCGACAAATGAAAAAAAATCGTTCCGCTTCCGAAAAAAACGAACCTGACGGCGTCTGGAAAAAAAACTTTAATCAAGGCGCGCTGTACGGCTGGCCGATGGGGCTGTGGTTCATCGTGTTTTTTATCGCGCCTTTAGCGATTATCTTTGCGTACAGTTTTATGAAAAAAGGCTTGTACGGCGGCGTTGAACCCGTATTTTCGCTCAAAGCCTACGCGCAGATGTTTCAGCCGCGTTACGCGCTTTTGGTTTTGCGCACGCTCAAAATCTCCTTTATCGCTACGGCGATTACGATTGCGCTTGCCCTGCCGTGCGGCTATGCGATGGCGCGGAGCAAATATCAAACGCTGCTTTTATTTCTCGTTATCATTCCGTTTTGGACGAACTCGCTTATCAGAATCTTCGCGTGGATGTCGATTATGAACAACAGCGGCGTCATCAGCCGCCTGCTCGTCGCCCTGCACATAACGAAGGACAATGTCCGTCTGCTCTACAATCAAGGCGCGGTCATTTTGGTGAGCGTGTACATGTATCTGCCGTACGCCATTTTGCCGATTTTTACCGCGATTGACCGTTTCGACTTTTCGCTTTTGGAAGCCGCGCGCGATTTAGGCGCAAATAAAACGCAGTCGATGTACCTCGTGCTCATTCCCGGAATTAAAAGCGGTATCATTTCCGCGCTTATCTTTACGTTCATTCCGATTTTCGGGGCGTACACCGTGCCGCTTTTAGTCGGCGGGAAGGACTCGTACATGCTCGGCAACGTCATTGTAGACCAAGTACAAAAGTCGACGCGGAATTGGCCGCTTGCCGCCGCGTTCAGCATAATGATAACGCTTGTTTCCGTCGCAGGAATCCTGTGGATGAGTTTTGCAAATACGCGCGAGGCGCGGCTTAAAAAGTCCGTTTCCGGCGCAAAAGAAGAAAATTACACGGGAACGTCAGTGCTCAAGATGAGAAGCGGAGGCGCAAAATGAAAAACGGATTTTTTGCCCTGCAAAGCGTTCTTGCAAAGAGCAAGCGTCCGGCGGAATCTTCCCGGCACGCCAAAAAGCGCTGGAAAAACCGTGAGCCCAAAATTACGTTTTCAAAGGCGGTCATGTTTTTTACGCTTTTGTTTTTGTTTATTCCGCTTATTTTTATCATCGCGTATTCGTTTAATGAAAGCAAAGAAGCCGTTTTTACGCGTCCGTCTTTCATCTGGTATAAAAAGTTGATTTTCGACTCGGACGCGCTCTGGCACGCGCTTTTAAACAGCGTGATTGTCGCGCTGACGTCCGCGGCGGTGGCAACCCTGCTCGGAACGCTCGCTTCCATCGGAATCAACTGGTACAAGTTTGCGGGACGGAAGTTTATTCAAGCGTTGACCTTTCTTCCGATGATACTGCCGGAAGTTATCGTCGGTATTTCGATGTTGATTTTCTTCAGCGGAATAAAGGTTCCGCTCGGACTGTTTACGATTTTTGCCGCGCATACGACGTTTTGCCTCCCGTTCGTGTTTTTGATGGTCAACGCGCGCCTCGATGAATTCGATTATTCGATTGTGGAAGCCGCGCACGACCTCGGCGCATCGGAGTTTGAAACGATGACGAAAGTGGTTGTCCCCGCGATTATGCCGGGCATTTTGTCCGGCTTTATGATGGCGGTTACGATGTCGCTTGAAGACTTTGTGATAACTTTTTTTGTCGCGGGACCGGGATCAACGACGCTTCCGCTCTACGTTTACTCGATGATACGATTCGGCGTGTCGCCGGTTATCAACGCGCTTTCATTGGTGATGATTGCGTTTACGTGTTTGTTCGCGTTTACATTGCGGAAAGCGTTGAAAGGAATAGCCGCGTCGCATTAAGGAACGCGGCGGCAAGCAAAAAGAAGCGGCAACATACGGCTAAGCGGCGGTTGGTGAGCATGCGATAAATCCGTTTAGCGACGGAAGAATCACGACGGGCGTAAATCAAGCCTGCGCCGGATAGAAGTGGAAATGCCTGCGGCATTGCAACGGATAGCCGGTTACGAGATCCGGCTGCGCCCTTAATGTGAATTTTAAAAAAAAGAAGGTATGAAAATGAAAAAAATCGGGATTGTTTGGGCTTTCGCGCTGTGGGGAATTGCGGGGCTTACGTCGTGCGCGAAAAAGGCGGCGGCCGAGGACGCGAATACCTTGTATTTGTTCAACTGGACGTACTATACGCCGGACGCGGTGATTGCGAAGTTTGAAAAAGAGTTCGGGTGCGGCGTGAAGGTTGATAGTTTTGACTCGAATGAAGCGATGTACGCAAAACTCAAGGCGGGCGCGGGAGGCTACGATATTACGTTTCCGTCGCAGGATTACGCGGCGATTATGATTCAGCAGGGGATGCTGCGAGAAATTGACGCGTCTAAACTGGAAAATATGAAATATATCAATCCGCTCGTGCTTGAAAAGGCGGTTTACGACCCTGAGATGAAATTCTGCGTGCCGTATTATATGGGGGCGGCGGGGATTGCGGTCAATAAGAAGAAGGTTTCTTCTTACGAGCGGAGTTGGAGCATTTTTGCCCGCAAGGATTTGGCGGGGTACCTGACGATGATGGATGATATGCGCGAAGTGTTCGGCGCGGCGCTGCGGTTTCAGGGGCATTCGGTGAATACGCTTGACGACGGGGAATTGCGCGCCGCCGCTGCGCTTATCGAAAAAGAATGGAAGCCGAATATCGTGAAATTCGATGCGGAAGGGTTCGGGAAGGCGTTTGCGGCGGGGGATTTTTGGGTGTGTCAGGGCTATGCGGAGGCAGTCTTCGGCGAAGTATCGGAAGAAAAACAGGACGACACGATAGACTTTTTTATTCCGGAAGAAGGCGGCCCGATGTATATCGACTCGATGGTCATCTTAAAAAACGCGAAGCATTATGAACTTGCGCTGAAATTTATCGACTTTATTCACCGGCCGGAAGTATATGCGGAGTTTTTAGATGCGTTCCGCTTTCCGGCATTCGTAAACACAGCGGCGGCACAGTACACGACGAAAAAGCCGATGTACCGCGCGGAAGAATTGGAAAATTGCGAACTGAAAACAGACCTCGGCGAAGGTTTGGAAAAATATAATGAACTGTGGCAGGATATTCGTTTTTCTGCGGATTGATGGAGAAGGGCGGACAGGAAAACGGGATTTGACGGACATAACGGGGTTTCTGTCCGCTCCGAGTTTGCTTGCTGCAAACTCGCATAAAATAAAGTTTAGGAGCGTTGGGCGGCGGAGAACTGAGTTTGAGAGATTTAACCGAGTTTCCGCCCGCCCAAGTTTGCTTATAGCAAACTTGCAGGAAATAAAGTTTAGGGAACGTTGGGCAGCGGAGGACTAAGTTTGAATGACCTAACCGAGTTCCTGCTCGTCCGTAATTTTGTTATGCGGTAAATCACGCAAATAAACGGATTTTGCAATCGTTGCGGTGAGGCAAGTTTGCAAGCCGGTCAAACCATTCTTGTCGAATTTTATTCCGCAATCCGTTCCGAGTTTTGCGTTGGGCGAGAGACTGCAAAATAAATGCGTATCGCGGCGGCGCTTACTGAGAGGAGAGACGGCAAGTCCACATCAATTCGCAGAAAAAAAGTTCCCCGTGCACGCGCTGTTAACTCCGCACACGCTAAAAATATCCCATCACGTAAAAAAAACGCCCCGCGTATTCTGCAGGGCGGTGTTCTTTCTACATAAAAAAATCCTACTTCCCGTCAGCGTTGTTCCGCGTTACGTTCCGTCCGTACAAGTCGGAGATGAACGCCAATTCTTCCGCTTTTTCTTTGGTGAGCGCGCCCGCATCAATTCTCCACGCCCAGTTATTGCCGAGCGTTGACGGCGTGTTCATGCGCGCCTCTTTTCCGAGCGCGAGAATATCCTGCATCGGAATGACGGCGTAGTCGGCGGCGGACGCGATTGCCGCGCGGATAAGCGCCGCGCACAATTCTTTTCCGTCGGAAAGCGAACGCGCCTCTTTTGCAGTCAACTTTTTTCCGAACGCGTATTCGGCGGCAATTTGCACTGCCGCATCGTCCGCTTGGTCAAGCCAGCCCTGCATGGTGTCGTTGTCGTGCGTGCCGGTGTACACGACGGACGCCTGCGGGTACATGTGCGGCAAAAACGCGTTGACCATGCCGTCCCGTCCCGCTTCTCCCGGGTCAAAGGCGAATTGCAGCACTTTCATGCCGGGGAATCCCGACTCGTCGCGGAGACGGCGCACGCCGTCAGTGATGACGCCCAAATCTTCGGCGATAACCGGAATGTCGCCGAGCGCCTTTTTAATCGCGTCGAACAATTCGATATTCGGTCCCGCAATCCACTTGCCGTTGACGGCAGTCGCTTCTCCGTAGGGCACCGACCAGTACGCTTCAAACCCGCGGAAATGGTCGATTCTTATGCAGTCGACAAGCGAAAGCATACGGCGGATACGCTTGACCCACCACGAATAATTATCTTTTTTGAGCGCATCCCAGTCGTAAAACGGATTGCCCCAGAGCTGCCCCGTCGCGCTGAAGTAGTCGGGCGGAACGCCTGCAACGTTGAGCGGAATGCCTTTTTCGTCCAACTGGAAGAATTTTTGATCCGCCCACACATCGGCTGAGTCGGGAGCGACAAAAATCGGAATGTCGCCGATGAGCGAGACGCCGTTGTCGTTCGCGTATTTTTTGAGCGCAAACCATTGGTCGGCAAAAAAGAATTGAATTGCTTTAATTTCTTCTATATTAGAGGTGTGTTCCGCGTCCCACTTGGAAACGGCGAAAGGATTGCAGGACGCAAGTTCCGAAGGCCAAAACGCGTTCCACATTTGCGCGACGCCGCTTATTCCCTGTTTGGCTGCCTCCGCGTCGTAGTGCTGCTTAATGCTCGTAAAGTCCGCGTAGTTGTTAAGCCATCCTGAGTTATCGTTTTTGAAGGCTTCGTAGGCGGCGCGGTCAGCGTTGGAGGCGTTTTTCAAAAAGTACGCCGCGCATTTTGATAAAACCGGCATTTTCCACCAGACGACGGAACCGTAGTCCACCGAGCCCTCGCTTTTGATGTAGTCAGGGGGAACGATGTCATCCGCCTGTGCCCAGCCTTTTTTGACCAGCGTATCGAGGTCAATCATAAGCGGATTTCCGGCAAACGTAGAAAAAGACGCGTACGGCGAATCCCCGTAGCCCGTCGGCCCGATCGGCAAAACCTGCCACAACGTTTGATGAGCTTCTTTGAGCCAGTCGACAAAATCAAACGCCGCCTGCCCCAGAGTTCCAATTCCCGGTGTACCCGCAAAAGACGTCGGGTGCATCAATATACCGCTGCTTCGTTTCAGTTTCATAGCGGTATTTTAGTGCACGACCGGCAAAAAGTAAACGCGGGGCGGAAGGACATACTACAGGGGGACTTTTCAGCGGCGGGGGAATGCGTGCAGTCGTTTTGTGCGAGGTTTATGCAGTCGACTTGAGGGGGATTTGAAAACTTTAAGACCGCCTCGCGCTGCCGTGCGCGTTGCTATTCACGCGTTCTGATGAGCCGCAAAATGTTTTTTACGGTGTGCTCCAAATCCGGCGCGGCGCGTTTGTTTGCTTCGGCAAAAGGAATTGCGAGCCGATTTATGCTGAATACCGCGCTCACGCCCAATTCGTATACGCCGTCAATGCCGTCTGCCGCGTCTCCGACAACGGCTATAACGGGAACGCCCGCGTTTTTTGCGCGTTTGGCAACCCCCGTAACGACTTTGCCGCGCAGCGTTTGACCGTCCAAGCGGCCTTCTCCAGTAAAAACGTAATCCGCGCCGTGCAGGCGTTTTTCAAAATCGACCGCGTCTAAAACGGTTTCTATTCCCATTTTAAGTTCCGCGCCTAAAAAACAGAGCATTCCGTAGCCCATGCCGCCGGCAGCCCCTGCGCCCGCTTCAAACGCCGCGTCAATTCCGATGTCCCGCTTGACGATTTCCGCTATATGACGAAGTCCCGCGTCAAGTTCCCGCACCGTATTTGCATCCGCGCCTTTTTGCGGCGCGAATACGGCGGCGGCTCCGTTTTCTCCGTACAAGGGATTGTCGATGTCGCACATGGCGATGATATGCGACTGCGCTAAAAGCGGGTTGAGAGCCGACAAGTCTATTCGGGCGATGTTTTTGAGCGTCCCGCCTGTCGGCACAAAACTGTTCCCGTGTGCGTCAAAAAAGCGCGCGCCTAATGCCGCCGCAGCCCCGCACCCCGCATCGTTTGTCGCGCTCCCGCCGAGCCCGACTATAATTTCCGTGCAGCCGTTTTTAAGCGCCTCGCCGATGAGTTGCCCCGCTCCGTAGGTTGTAGCGGCTGCGGGATTGAGCCTGTCCTGCACGAGCGGCAGTCCCGCGCACGCTGCCGTTTCTATAACGGCAGTCTTTTTTCCCTCGGCATTTGTCGAGTTCAAAATGCCGTAAAAACTTTCCATGTCTTCAAAAAACGGATTTTTAACGCGGGCGTATTTTTTTACGCCGCCCGCCGCTTTCAAAAACGCGTCGACGCTGCCTTCTCCCCCGTCCGCAACCGGAATTGAGACGGTTTCGCATTCGGGAAAAATCTCTCCAATCGCCTTTTGCATAATCGAGCAAATACAGGCGGAACTCATAGTCCCCTTGAACGAATCCGGAATCAATACGATTTTCTTCATTTATATTCCCTCGCCTAAAATCGGAAAAATAATGACAACAAAAAAATGCCTGCCATTGCCGCAAGTCCTATGACGAGCGTCATAAGCGTTTGCGTCTTGTAACCGTCTTCCGTCTTTATACCGCCGAACGTTACGACGACCCAAAAATAACTGTCGTTTGCATGGGAAACGGTCATCGCTCCCGCTCCGATTGCCATAACGGTGAGTGCGGATAAAATTTCCGAATTCAAGCCGAGCGGAGCCGTCAAAGGCGCAAGAATTCCCGCCGTTGTGGTGATTGCAACCGTGGAAGAACCTTGCGCGGACTTGAGAACGGCAGCCAATATAAACGGAAAGAATATGCCGAATATTGCCGAGCACTTCCGTTACAAGAATCATCGAAAGCGGTGCGTCCATATGTTTTTCCGCTGTTGGGCGTGCAGGGCGTTTTTATGACGGCGATGGAGGCGACTCCCGCAGCAAAAAGTCCGACCGTACTGTCCCGCGCCTGCGTACATAAAAACACTCATAAACGGCGTCAGAAAAAGTGGATAATGCCGCCTGGAAACCATCAATCCGAAGCCCATGCCGAGTGCAAGATATCCGAACAAGACGGGAACGGTAAGCCGGAACGCAATACGGACGTGCGTGTTAGTTATGCAGCGGAAAGTATAAATTTTTTAAGCAAGTTTCAAGAAGCGTCATGATTTTTATACGGTAACGCGGACTGTCTGGAAAAAACGCCGTGCATTCGTTTTTCTACCATGTTTTTACCATAGAAAAATATCAGGCAGATATCGTTCAAGCGGATTGATGATTGCTTTTCCCCGTGTCTCCTCCCCAAAATCTTTCTGCCGCCCCCGTTTTCACGAGTTGCGCACTGCGACAAATCTTGCAGCGGGCAGAACTCTGTTAAATCTTCCACCCCCCGTAATGGCTGCCCGCGTCGCCCTCGCTTTTCTATCTATTTCAGCGATAAATAATATTTCGCCATCTGTTTGTCCGTCATTAAAATGTGGTTGAACAGCCAGTCGCGGAGAAAAAACGCAAAGTTTGCAGGGACAAATTGCTTCCCGTCTTTGTATTCGCTGACGGCGACTAAAATTTCTTTGACGAATTGTTCGTGCTTTTGCTTGTGTTCTTTGAAGTCGGGATAGTTGACTTCTTTCATAATCCGCTCTTCGTCCTTAAAATGGAACATAACGTAGTCGACGAGCTCTTTCATCACGTTGCGGAATTCTTCCTCAAGTTTTTGCTGTCCGCTCGTGCAGGCTTCGTACAACTAGTTCGTAAGTTCAACTAAGTGCTTGTGCTGCGCATCGACGCTGAAAATTCCGACCTCATAGCTTGAACTCCATTCGATAAACTTATCCATAATTAATAAACTCCTTTACAACATTTTACCGCTTTTTACAGCATTAGCGTTTATTATAAAGAAAAAATCATGAATTTTCTAGGGAATGCAAAAATCAAACTTCAAATCGACTGCACAAGCCGCATTCAAAACGACTTTTATGTTTTCCCTCCGTTGCCGGAATGTTCATTCGCCCCTCTCTTTTCACTCAATTGACAAATACCGGAGCTGTCTATATTATATCTTCCACAATTATTTTATCATCCTCAAAACGGGAGAATATAATGAAAAACATTTACAAAACAAGGGTTCATCGAGTCCTTGTAAACATCGTTTTCGGGGCTGGGGCTGCGTTACTCGTCGCCTTTATCGCTTCGATATGGCTCAAACCGCTTGCGCTGCGCGTTTTGATATTCGCAGCGGTGTACGCGTTCTACATTTGGACGGTCATCATCGGCAACATGATTGTCATAGAAACCGACGGGACGACGTTGACAGTCAGCAAAGGCAAGAAAAAGGACGAATACCCGATTGCCGCGACCCATTTCCGCGCTAAAACCGTTTCTTCAAGCGGGGATACCGAATGTACGCTCTACGTTACGCGGCAGGGCGGAGAAGAAGAGACCATCGACTGCGAACTTATCGGCATAACCCAGTTCAGGCGGCTGCTTGACGACTTAGGTTTCGGCGGAGAGGACAGCGTTACCAAACTCGACACGGGGCATTCAAACTAACATAAACAATATTTAAGGAAAAAATTATGCGTATTTATTATTTTTTAATTATTCCCGTCGCGGCGCTTCTTTACGCCGCCTATATGATTTTTAAGATGAAAGCCGACGGCAAACGGCGGCAGGAATGGCTTGAGCAAAATCCGAACGCGTCAAAAGTGTTCATCGGCAAAGGCATTCCCCTCATCAAAAATATTTTAGGGACGATAACGGTCATATCCGTTGACGGCGAACGCCCCATCTTTTTTATGGAAAAACTGCGCACCGGATTTTACGCGGCTCCCGGCACGCACGTCGTTGAGTCGACTTTTGAAAAGACGCGTCCCGGCATTCTTTACCGCACCGTTACGACAAAATACGGTCCGAGTAAACAGGAAATTACCGTCGGCTCCTCGCAGACTTACGCTTACAGTTTCGACCGGAAAAACGAAACCTATTCCTTTGAAGAAATAACGGAATAAAACCCGTTCTCCCAAACTTCGGCGGATGATAAAAAAGCGCGGCTATACCGCGCTTTTATTTTTTAACCGTTTGGGTTTTGAAAAGACAACGCCGTAGAACTCCGCAGCGCCGTTTACCGTCAGAATGCAGCGATTACTTCGCCGTTCGGATATTTTTCTTCTATATAATCTCTTATTTTTTGACTTTGCAGCGCGTTCACCAACGCTTTTACGGCGTCGTTTTCCGCGTTGCCTTCTTTTACGGCGACAATGTTCACATACGGCGAGTCGCTGCCTTCGATAAAGAGACTGTCCTGCGTTACGCTCAAGCCCGCCGGAATCGCGTAATTCCCGTTTATCGCCGCGGCGTCAACGTCGGCAAGCACGCGCGGAAGGGAAGCCGCTTCAATTTCTTTGAAGCGCAGATTTTTCTCATTTTTTACGACGTCAAGCGGCGTTGAAAGTACGCTGCCGCCGTCAGTCAATTCGATCAATCCTGCCGACTGGATAAGCAAAAGCGCGCGTCCGCCGTTTGTCGGGTCATTCGGAATGGCAACGGAAGCGCCGTCCGGCAAGTCGGCAAGCGTTTTGTATTTTTTTGAGTAGAGCGCAAACGGCTCAATATGAATTCCGCCTGCGTTTACCAAGTGGTAGCCTTTTTCCGCGTTCGTCGACTCCATATACGGAATGTGCTGGTAGTAGTTTGCGTCAAGTTCGCCGGACTCAACGGCGTCGTTGAGCGTAACGTAGTCCGTAAACTCGCGGATTTCAAGTTTCACGCCGTCTTGCGCCAAGTCGTCCTTGATAAGATTCAAGAATTCCGCGTGCGGAACTGACGTCGCTCCTACAACGAGCGTTCCTTCCGCCCGCGTCTTGCGGCATCCCGCCGCCGTAACCAGTATGGCGGCAATCGCCGCCGCAGCAAAATAATTTTTTTTCATATAATCTCCTTAAAAGTAAACTGAAAAGCAGTCCTCAGTCCCGCATTGTCGATTTTTCTGTCGATTGCAGGCGGACAGCCGCCGTTCGGTATACGCTGACAGCGGCTTTTACGGGACTTTAGTCGTCCCAGCCTTTGACTTTGACGCTTTCGTCCCAACTTTCATAAATCTTTGCGCCGCTTGAAGAGCCGATTCTGTTCGCTCCCGCTTCAAGCATGGCGATAAGCGTTTCCGCCGTGCGGATTCTGCCGGACGCCTTTACGCCGAAGTCTTTTCCAACCGTTTTCCGCATTAAAGCGATGTGGTGCGCGCTTGCGCCGTTCGGAAGCGCGTTGCCGTCGGCGTCTTTCGGCGCGGCAAAACCCGTCGACGTTTTTACGAAGTCCGCGCCCGCTTTTACCGCGCACCGGCAGCACGTTTCAATCAGCGTGTCGCTCAAAAAGCACGTTTCGAGAATCACTTTGACGATTATTTCCCGTCCCGCCTTTTTGCCCGCCGACTTTGCAGCGTCGACGACTGCGGCAATATCCGTTCCAACATCGTTAAAGCGGTTGTCGACGGCGGAACTGATATTTATCACCATATCGACTTCATCAGCGCCGTTTTCCACTGCAACAGTCGTTTCGTCCGCTTTGTTTTTCGACGTAACCGCCCCGAGCGGAAAGCCGATGACCGTGCAGACTTTGACGCCGCTGCCTTCAAGTTCTTCTCTGCATAGAGAAACAAAACACGGATTTACGCACACCGACGCAAACCGATACTGCCGCGCCTCAGCGCACAACTGCACAATACTGCGAACGCTTGCGTCAGGCTGAAGCGCCGTATGATCAATTAAAGAAGCAAGTTTTTCCTTTTTCATGGGGAGGATTATATGCCGTACGCGGCGTTTCAACAAGCCGGAAGAGAGGGGAGGCAATGAGAAATTGGGAATGAGTAATTCCTCATTACATCCTGAACTTCCCTACCTCCTCCGCCACCCCCTCAATACTATCCTTATTCTCCTGTGGGCGGCAGAGAAAGTTGTTTAAAAGTTGTAACGTAGTTTCCGCTCTCACGAGATTTTGCCTCTCGGCAAAACTCGAGGAAAGCGGTGTCTTGCGAGGCGGGGCTTATGTATAAAAAACGTGTTCGCACAATGATGGGAGCGCCTCAACCATTGCCTACGTCCCAAAACTCAGTTTCACGCCAGCGGACAAGACTCCGCATTACGCAGTCCTAATCCATCATTATACCTTGAACTTCCCCACCGCAATGACCGATACGCTGCAATTCCCAGTAATCTAACAAATTACACGCACCAAAACTACACACACAAAACCAGCCTTTACCAACAATGTAGTAAAGACTGTAGAAAAACGAGTGGTGTTAGGTTGGGTGTGTGTGCCTAACCCCATTCGCAAGAACGGGAACAGCCCCTGCAAAAGAACACACACACTTTTGCAGGGGCTTCTTTTTTGCCTTGCGGGGCGAATGGGGGAAACAATGACA
>JBQNBN010000020.1:0-32687 GCA_052169915.1 Treponema sp. | reverse complement strand
AAGTTGTCGTTGACTTTGGGGGCTCGGCGCGTGCCGTAACTTCGGCAGGTTTGCCTGTGCTCGATGAAAATGATATCGGTTGTTGCTGTGAAAGTTGAGTTTTGAAGCGGCGTTTCTATGGGGCGGAGAGGAAGTTGTATTTTCCGATGGCAGATTATTTAACACGTAGCATAAGATAAGGCGTGCAAATGAACTATGCAACAAGTTTGCTTGTGGCAAACTTGGGCAGACTGCAAAATCAATAATAACTTTCACGCTCAGCAAATGCAGTCTGCAAGAGATGGCGGCAGGCGTTGGGCAACTCAATCGCGCCGTACAGGAAGTGAATGACTTGGCGAGGAAAAATAAAGACAGTATTGAAGGGCTGGCGGAGGAAGTTGGAAAGTTCAAAGTATAGTTGGTAATTTGTAATGGGAACTTTCGCCGTCGGGAAGATGCGTTTTCCGGCGGCGTTCTTTATGTGGCGTCGGGGGAAGTTGTACTTCCCGATAACAGATTGTTTGACGTGCGATGTACAGGGAAGACGCACAGACGAACTCCGCAACAAGTTTGCTTGTGGCAAACTTGGGCAGACTGCAAAACCAATAATAACTTTCACGCTCAGCAAATGCAGTCTGCGAATGAACGAGATGGCGGCAGGTGTTAGATAAATCAATCGCGCCGTGCAAGAGGTGAATGACTTGGCGAGGAAAAACAAAGATAGGATAGAGGGATTGGCGGAAGAAGTAAGTAAGTTCAAAGTTTAATGCAGAATACGTAGTTTTATTCACCGCCATGAAGTTGGATTTTCCGGCGACGTTTTTTATTAGGGCGGCAGAGGAAGTTGTACTTTCCGATTTCAAATTATTTAACACGCGATATACAGAGAAGGCGTACAGACGAACTATGCAACAAGTTTGCCGACGGCAAACTTGGGCAGACTGCAAGAGATAGCGGCGGGTGTTGGACAAATCAATCGCGAGGTGCAGGAGGTGAATGATTTGGCGAGAAAGAATAAAGGCAGTATTGAAGGGCTGGCGAAAGAGGTGGGGAAGTTCAAAGTCTAATGAGGAATTAGGAATGGCGGACGGTTGATGCGGAACTTGATAGACTTGGCGGTGTGCCGCCCTCCCGAGTTTTCTGGAGAAAACTCGATGAAAATGGTATTCGGTTATTGCCGTAACATCGAGTTTTGGGGCGGAGATCGAGTAGTTAGCGCGTCCTATAATTGAACATGCTTTTTGCATAGAAGCCCCAGTTTCCCGCGAGTTTTGCGTCAGCAAAATCTCGTGCGGGCTAGAATCGTGTTCTGCCTTTCAAATTCAATTCTTCATTGTCTGCTGGTTTTTAGTCTTGATGATTGAGCTTTCACATATCTCTTTGATTTCTTTCCTCGCCCTCTATTCTGTGCATTCATCTGTTCGCACACGGGCTGTAAATGTTACTTGACGCCGCATACTGTTCTTACTGCCCGCCCCGGTTTGCCAATGACTCCGGCAATAATCCCCCAAGCCTACTCTACATGGAACAAATTATATTTTACCGCGAGTTTGCTTAAGTGACGTCTTTTAAAACGTGTTCTCTGCCGCCTGCAGTCCACCGGCAAAAATCCGCCCGCCATAAGCGCATTCAGCATCGCGATATGCGTAAGCCCCGCCGCGTTCAAAATGAATGAACCTATGACAATGGCGCTTCCCACTCCAGCCATAACATGCTCACCGTTTTCATACTGATTTCTTTCATATTTTTCCTCCTGTTTGCTTGCTTTTTCGAGACAATCGGCTGCGTGCTGAGCCGCAATCGCAACTCTTATTGCTTCTACTGCGCAGTCAATCGCACAATCTCTGGCAGCCATTAACGCCTCCGCATAACAAGTGTCATCGCCTCCTTTTATGCGTTCCCAGAAAACTTGGATAAAGCGTTCTATCCGATAACTTTTATCCCTCGCGCCTTCATACTTCTCTTTTAGTACCGCGTAAGCCTCATACGGTGAGTGCAATGGCTCCCGACAGGTATTTATCCGCTCAAGTCCGTGCCCGATGACTTCTTGAAACATCATGCAATAATTCTGTTGATTTCATACTTCCTCCCGTAAAACGCCGTCGACTGCGTCTCCTGCTTTTATGCCGTGAGATTTCCGTACCCCATTGAATGCCTCAAGGTCTTTTGAAGACAGAATGAAACAGCCCGCGCTCCATGCATAATTCGTGTCTCCGCCTTTTGAAAATGAATATTTATCGTAAATGAGCCATCGCCCGTTTTGATAACCGTCTTTTGTCGTCTGCATGGCGTTGCGGTCGATTTCCTGCCCGTCTATATCGCGCGTTTTCGTGATTGCGTGGATTTCCCCGTGAAAGTTTCTCGACGGGACAAAGCATTTGACTGTAAATCCGCCCGCAGCGACGCTGTCCCCTTGCGGACTGCCATAATTATGTTTTTATTATTTACTGTATTTGCAGTCCGCCCGAGTTTTGCAAAGCAAAACTCGTTGTTGTATTTAGAGACATTGCATTTTCCTCTTGAAAACTTCTGCGCCGTCGTCGGTCAGTATAAAATCGTCGAGACTGTTATTTTTCCAGTTGTTTGAAAAACTGTCCGGCTTGCTCTCGTCGGCTTTGAAACAGAAGAATTGTATTACCGACTATAATAATTGCGATTTTAGCTGCTTTCTGACTTTGTACTCGCTTGCCTTCTGCGTAGTCAATTTATTTTCTGCGTGTAAATCTTGTGCGGGCGTATATTCTCACGGTGTTTTTCCAACTCTTTTCTTCACTAAACGCCATTTGCTGCTAGTTTTGCCGACAGGCAAAACTAGTGTGACCGGTACGCCATTAAGGCATTCAAACTGCATTCTTTGCCGGTCACTGCTGTTCCTTTATTGGTGGTTATCGCAAAAGGATAGCGTTTTATTTTTGTTGATGTGTTGTAAACGGGATTAAAAAAGGCTGAGAAAAATTCGCAAAACCGCAGAAAACTTCCCGCATTTTTATTGCATATTGTGCAATCTATATTTCATTATTTTCCCGCTAAATCCTGCCTTTTCAGAGGCTTTTTTATTTCTTTGCTCGGGTTATATTGACCGTATTTTCAGACTGCATCGATATGCTGTAATCTGAAATAGAGTATCAGAAAAAAGCAGCATTATTTTTAGTCCCCCTGTCATTCCATTTAATCGATATTACCATCATCAGCCGCCTCTTCCTGCTCCCGCACCGCACGCCGCTCAATCATCTTTCCCCGCATCAGAAATTCTTTGCGCTTTTTGCTGCAAGTCCTGCCGCTTTTGTAAAAATCTTTTCTATATATTGCGCTTCGCTTTCGGAAAGGGCTGCGCGCGATAAAAGCGAACGCCAGAACAGCTGCATTTCATGTCTGCCGGCAATGCTGAAAAATCCTATTTTTTGCAGATTGTCCGTAATGCTCGTTACGGTTTTGTCAATGCGCGAAAGCGGCAGCGGCGTATAACCGGCAATTTTCCCTGTATTTGCGCGGAATAAGTGATAACACACAATCTGTACGGCATGGGACAAATTGAGCGACGCAAACGAGGCGCTTGAAGGAATCATTACGCCCATCGTGCAGACTTCAAGCTGCTCGTCAGTAAGTCCCGTACGTTCATTGCCGAAGACGACGGCAATTTTTGCACCGCTAACGGCATCTCCGGTTATTACAGCGGCGTTTTCGGCAAATTCTTCAGGGAGTAAGAGTTTGCCCTTGCGTTTTTTGCCCCGCCGTCGAGTCGTTCCTGCAGCAAGCGCGCAGTCGGCAGTCGCATTTTTTATGGAATCGAAAAATTCCGCATTATCGTAAATGTGCGACGCATGAATCGCTAAAACGTGCACTTTTTCCGCGTCGTAATCTTCTTTTTTGCCCACAATGCGAAGGTGCGTGATGTCATTATTCGCCATTGCGCGGCAGGCGGCGCCGATATTTCTACATTCTCCGGGATGATCCAAAACGACATAAATTTTGCTTAAATCCATAATCGAATTATAGCGGACGCATAAATAAAGTAAAAGATTTGTCAATTTACGGATTAGCCTTTGACCTTATTATATATTTTGTGTATTATAATAGAAACCATAGATTTTAGGGAGTCCGCATTTTATGGCTACTAATAATGATAATATTGTACCGGGTTTTGATGAAGATAAAGACGATACCCTCAAAATTTCTTTAGAAAAAGAGGAAGCTATACCGAATTGTTTGTATATATATATGAACGGCTATATCGATACGTACAATTCCAATTTCTTTCAGAAAAAAATCACGAAGGCAATTGAAGCAGGATTTATTAACCTTATTTTTAATTGCTCCGCTTTAAATTACGTTTCCTCTACCGGTATCGGATCATTCACTTCATTCTTAAAAATGATTAAACCGAAAGGCGGCGATATTGTTCTGCTTGAAATACAGCCTAAAGTTTATGAAGTATTCCAACTCTTAGGATTCTCCCAATTCTTCAATATTAAAGATTCTTCGGAAGAAGCCGTGAGCTTTTTCAAGATGGGCGTAACCGTAAAAGACAGTATTTTCCCGAAAGTTTTTGCGTGCCCCGTATGCAGCAAACATTTGCGAGCTACTAAACCGGGACGTTTCCGCTGTTCCGAATGTAAATCCATTCTTGCCATCGACCAAGCGGGACAAGTTTCCTTGGGTTGATTTTACATTTTGTATAGTATTATGAACCGGCTTAAAAGCCGGTATTTTTTTGTCTGCGCATTATTTGTTATAATTCACTGAAAATCCACAAGTTATCCACATTCCTTCAACCAATTTACTGAGATTATATAATTCTCTGTAATATATTAAATTAGTGAAAACCGTGTGAATGGCGGTATAACTTATTATATTATAAAGAATTAACTCGCAAGGCTACAAAAATCGATTTATTTTTTCGCTCAAAAATAACAAAAAAATATGTCTATTACTCTTGACACAAAACTTATCCACACGTTGTACACATTTTATAATCATTATTTTACAGGTTATTCACAATGTTTGTGGATAACACATAGGGAACCGAATATGCCGATTTCCGTTGCCTTTTACTCCAAAATTGCGTATTCGGAGAAATAAAGCGAATCAATTTTATCAAGAACCAATTTTTCATTAATGACGGCGGTCAATTCCGTTTTAACTTGTTCTTCGCCGAGTGAGTGCAGTTCAGAAAGGGTATGGGCTTCAAAATACTGAATCATAGCCTTTTTAAGAATGCCGCTTTTTTGCGACAGTTCTTCATAAAATGCAGAATCTTCATTTTGATACGCAAACCACGGCGTAAAAACGACGGATGCGGCAGAAGATAATTCGTCGGGACGAGTAACGGCGCGAAGCCGCCCAAAACCGGAATACGCGGAAGACTGCATTTGCGTGCTTTCCGCAGCGGTTTTCGCCGGTTCCGTTATTTTAGGAGGGAAGCCTTTTCCTACTACAAAGAATGCTGCAGTAAGGACGAATATGGCAGCGGTTAGCAAGATGAGAATGAATGTTAATAATGTATTAACTGAAAATTTCATGTTGTATATTATAGAAAAAATGGAGGATAACGGCAAATTAGAAACCGTGAAGAGTTGAGTTCGTAATTGCGGGCGGCGGAGAATGGAGTTTAAAAGATAAAGATGAGTTCCCGCCCTACCAAGTTTTCTAGCGAAAACTCGGAGAAAAATGGTATTTTGCCTGCGGTGTTTGGCGGGCGACAATTCCCTATTCCGAATTAAACATTTCGAATTACGCGTTCCTCATTGAATAATTATAACGTCATCCTGCAAGCCCCAGCCGCTGCCGCCGGAATACGCAACGTAGCGCCATGCGCCGAAGGATTTTTTGACGCGCACGAGTTTTCAGGCGGGGCACGGAGAGGCGGGCGCGCTTGTTTCCGGCGCGGCGGATATTTCGAGTCCGGTCAATATTCCGTGAACAGCAAAAAGTTTTGCCGCGGAAAACACGATAAGCGCGCGCATTTTACAGGATACAGCAGCGGTAAAAAAGCGCGCTTACGCTTCTCCTGCCGGAAGTCCCGCTTCTTTTTCAAAGCGGATACGCGTTTACTGCACGTGGTTCCAGAATGGAGAGCGGCGTTCGGCTCGCCTGAGTTCCGCAAACCTTTAGCAAACGTCGCAGAAAACGGACGCGCTTTCCGCAGTCAGAAGGGAGGCTGCGTCAAAGGCGCGCGTAAACAGCGTTTCCATCGGCGCAGCTTCTTTTTCCGCTGCTGCCGGAAGAACCGTTACGAACGTTTCAGATAAGACAATTTCCATGCGCACGCCTGAAAAAGTTTTTGCCGTCGCGTATATTTCAGGCAGCATGCAAAGTCCCGCTTCAAACGGAATCCACTCAAACTTTGCAAGCGCAATTTCCCGTCCCGCACCGTCTATCACAAGTCAGTCCCTCTCCCCGCCTATTGAGTTCCTCATCCATAACTCCCCGTTCGCTCATTACCAATCCCTCGCCTGCCCCTGTGTTATTTTTCCGTTATATGTTATAGTATTAACGCATTCCAGCGGCACGGACTGCGTAAAAGTCGCGTGTCTTTGGGTATCAAACCTGCTTAGAAACTTCCGTTTCATAACAGGTTACTTTGAAATGCGATGTTCTCAATCGTGTTAGCTACGCAATTGAAAACTCGCCTGCCGGTTCGACAACGAAATTATCGAACCGGTCTATTACCGACCGGAAAAAATATGATTCAGGATATTGATGTAGAAAACGCTCTTGCAATTATAAATAATTCGCCGGATATATTTTCCAAAACGCCCTTAGGCTACATTCCCTCTTGCGTTTTATCGGGCGGGCAAATACTGTGCATTATTATGCGGACGCTCCGTAAAATCAATTCTTCCTTTGGAGATTTAAGCTGCCGCTCAGCCTTTATCGCTTCAAGCATTGCAAAACGCGGAATTGACGATGAGCGTTTGTCATTAAAAAACATAATGATGCTCTCGCTTTTTCACCAAGTCGGCAACTATCACTTTTTCGGAGAAAATAAAATCGATTATGAACAGCTTACCGCCAAAGAAATAACGCGCGGCTATCTGTACGCCTATCACTATCTCCGCGTGATGACGCCCGTCGGAGAAGACGCAAAATTCGCGCTTTTTTACGACGTGCCCTACGATTCCCAAATTGCATCAAAATCGCACCAGATGGAATACGCCTCCATCGTATTTACCGCGCAAAAAATAGCGGAACTCATCCGCTTGCACGGAAGCGAATACGAAAGTAAAGATTTTAAACAGCTTGAACTTGAAAAATATAATTTAAAATATTCGAAGACTTTTAAGAAAATCGATGCAAAAAGGCGCATTTCATCTCAAATTGCCGACGGCTCTTACCAAAAAACGCTTGAAAAACGCTGTCTTTCGCTCAAGTTCACCGCAGAAGAAACGCTTTTTCTTTTGAAGTTAATGCTTTACCTCATGGATTTTAAAAGCACCTACACCGTTACGCACACCATTCACATGTCGTATTACGCAGTCATTCTCGGAGAGCTTGCCGGCTGTTCTGAAAACGAATTAAACGAACTTTTTACGGCGGGACTGCTGCATGACATCGGCAAAATGGCGATTCCCAATTCCATCTTGGAATCGGCGGGAAAGCTTGCGCCGTGGGAATATACGCTGATGAAAAAACACGTTACGGAAACGGAAAATATTATACGGGGAATCGTACCGGAGGCTATTTTAAATATTGCCGCGCGCCATCATGAAAAACTCGACGGCTCAGGCTATCCGTACGGACTGACTGCAAAAGAGCTTTCCCTCTCCGATAAAATTCTTGCCTGCGTCGATATTTTTTCCGCCCTCATTGACGAGC
Organism: Treponema sp.; assembly: GCA_052169915.1. GTDB lineage: Bacteria > Spirochaetota > Spirochaetia > Treponematales > Treponemataceae > Treponema_D. The sequence continues at coordinate 24,893 of JBQNBN010000020.1, read as the reverse complement.
GTTCCTATAAAAACCGCCTGCCGAAATCCCTTATTCTTTCGATTTTCAAAGGAATGGTAGAAAAAAAGCAGCTTGACGAACAGATTTGCTCTTATCTTTTTGATTATTACGAAGAGATTTGGTATCGGTGTTCGCTGTACAGCGCGCATCTCGGAGCCCCGCTTGGAACGGTGGAAATCAGTTTCTACGAAGACTATGCCAACGAACTTGCAAACAACGTTTCCGAACTTGAAGATGTTGGCTAGGCGGTTATTATGGACTTTGAATGATTTAACTGAGTACCGCCTGCTGCAAGTTTTTCTTACGAAAGACTTGCGTGAAAATTATATTTTTAGAGAGCGGAGTGCAGAGTATTGTTACGGGGCTTGAATGATTTAACTATGTATCCGCCTGCTGAGAGTTTGACGTGGGCGGTTATTATGGGCTTTCAATAGATTTAATGGTGTTCCGCCCACTGCGAGTTTGCTTTCAGCAAACTCGGCAAATAATGGGGGTGCGGGGCTGTTTTGGGGAAGCGGCTTTTTGTTCTGGAAGGAATGTTGAATAGCAGCGGTGTTCTGGAGCCTGCTGACTTGCAAGACGGCGATTTTTGAAAAAAGAAAACGGCGGATAATTTCCGCCGTTTTCTTTTTACAGTTCTTTGAGCATTTGGGCGGGATTTTCGGGGGCTTTTACTTTTGCGAAGGCTTTTACAATGATTCCGTTTTCGTCGATGAGATAGGTTGAGCGCTCAATTCCCATGTACTTTTTGCCGTACATGCTTTTTTCTTTCCAAACGTCGTAGGCTTTTATCGCGACAAGTTCCGTGTCGGAAAGGAGCGTAAAGGGAAGCGCGACTCGAACTTTTTGTGAGAGGCGACACTGTCTTTGCTTATCCCGATAACCGCCGCGCCTTTTTCCGTAAACTGCGGATACAATTCCCCGAACGCGCACGCCTGCTTTGTGCAGCCGGACGTATTATCCTTCGGGTAAAAATACAAAATCACCTTCCGTCCCTGAAACTCGCTCAAACTGCGCACCTCGCCGTTTTGATCCGGCAGCGTAAACTCCGGCGCCTTCGTTCCTATTTCTAACATAATTTTCTCCTAATCGAATAATTTATTTCCTGCCTACGCAACATTTTATGCGAGTTTATCCATACCCTTGTTGGGTGTGGATAAACTCGTCGCGGGCGGTAACTCAGTAAAATCTTTCTCACTCAGTTTCCCCGCCCGCCGTACTCCGCCTGTCCAGTCGATAAAAGAAATGACGTTAAACCGCAAGTTTTTCCGTAAGGAAAAACTTGTAGCGGACAGAAACTCTGTTAAATCTTTCACCCACCGTTCAGGCTGTCGGCAATGCTGTCAATCCGCGCGGCGTGCGCGAGCACGTATAAAATATCGTCGGGTTCAATGACGGTGCTGCCCTTGGGGAAAATGATTTTTCCGCCGCGGACGATCGAACTGATTAAAACTTCTTTGTCTAAGTTCAATTCGGCAATCGTTTTGTGGACGCAGGCCGCATTCGATTCGACATAAATGTCGAACATATCCACGTCGCTTGCCTGAAGCGAATGCAATTCCACTGTGTGAAGGGAGTCGGGGCGCTTTCGTTCGGTAAAGCGCAAAAGTTTTGACAGGGGCGCAAGAGTCGTCCCCTGAATAATGCACGACAAAAAAACCGCGAAAAATATCGTGTCGAAGATAAAGCCGTTTTCATCCAGTCCGTTTGCAAGCGGATAGGTCGCAAGAACGATCGGAACGGCGCCCTTAATGCCGCCCCACATTAAAAACGCCTTTTCTTTGAGCGAATACTTGAACGGCACAAGCGAAAGGAGCACCGCCAGCGGGCGCGCCGCAAACATCATCACGCCGACGATGATCAGCGCCTCTTTCCAAATGTGCAGGAAGCGGTGCGGAAAGGACAAAAGTCCGAGCATGATAAAAAGCGTTATGTTGAATATCGTCGAAACGCTTTCAAGGAAACTGCTGACGCTCCGTTTTGCCGGAAACGCGGAATTCCCGAGCCAGTAGCCCATAAAAAACACCGCGATAATTCCGTTTGCTTTGAGCAGGTCTGAGACGCCGTAGGCAAAAAGGATGCAGCCGAGCATCAGCACGTTGTAGTTTCCGCGGTTGTCGGAGCGGAGACGGTTAAAGACGAAAAGCGACACTTTAAAACTTGCAAAACCGATGATAATTCCGCCTGCAAACTGCCAAATAAGCGCAACGACTGCAAAAAGCGGAGAATTAAACGCTTTTGTCGCAACCTGTACGAAGGTTACGGTCAATAAAATCGCCATCGGGTCGTTCGCCGCCGATTCGACGTTGAGCGTTACGGCAAGTTTCGACTTTATGGGATTGGCTTTGGTAATCATAAAAACCGCCGCCGCGTCCGTTGACGATATAATAGAAGAAATCAGAAAGGAATACGTAAGGTCGAATTTTAAAATGAGATGAATTAAAACGCCGAGTATGGCGGACGTAAGCGCAACGCCAAGCGTCGCAAGCGTGAGCGAGGGACCTGCCGCCGTCTTAAACGCCTCCTTCGTAACCCGAAAGCCGCCGTCGAAAATGATAAAAATGAGCAGAATGTCGGCAATTTTCTTTGTAAGGACGGCATTGTCAAAGTAAAACCAGTTGAGCACGTCGCTTCCGACCAGCACGCCGATAAGAATAAATCCGATAAGGAGCGGCAGCCCCGCTTTTGCGCTGATTTTTGTAGAAAGCATGGCAAGAATGATAAGAAAAGCGACAAAAAGTATCATGCGCCCGATTGTAGTTATTTCGACGGGAAAAGCAAGCGGGAGACACGCTTACCGATGGAAAGCAGTGTTTTCCCGTTCCATAGGACACGACTAACGCCGCGTTCACCACGCAGGAAATTGTACTGCCGCCAGCCAGTACGCCCCAGTCTGCGGGGATCGCAGTCTTCTGCAGCCAGCGGAGGCTTGCGCGATAAACGATGTTTGCAGCCCCAAAACTGTATTCTGCGGCTCAAACGCCGCTTCACTGCTCACAAAACGCGACTTTCACACGGAAAACAGCGTTCTGATAAGAAGAGCGGGAGGAGAGTATTTGAAAAACTTAATAGAGTTACTGCCGCCCGTGATTTGCCATACGGCAATTCGACTGTCTCCGCTTTGCTCTACGGCAATCCGTAGGAGGAACAGTCATACCGCACTGCGCAGGGATTAATTGAGACGCGCTTGCCGTATAAGAAGTTGTTTTGCCGACAGCCAACGCCGCTCCTTTACGCGTGTCGTACTCGCAAAAAAACAGCACGCCTCTGCCGGCGGGGGACGTATTTTCCGACGGCTAACAGGGGCTTGCGCGATAAACAGTGTTTGCCGCTCCAAAAACTGTATTCGGGCACACACGCCGTTTTACCGCCTCGCGAAACGCACCTTTCACACGGCAAACGAAGTTCGGACAAGAGGAGCGAAGTCCACCGTCTCGCGCCTCTGTCCGCGGGGGGCTTGCACGATAAACGATGTTTGCCACCCTAAAACTGCATTCTAACGGCAAGCGGAGTCCCCCCCCCCCCCTCTAACGCTGTAGTCATCGCGTAGGAATTACTCCGTCGACAATCGATGTGCCATCATTTGCGGGTATGGTGTGCTCCGGCAGTCAACAAAGTTTACGCGGGAAACAGTGTTTGCCACCCTAAAACTGCATTCGGGCTCAAACACCGCTCCCACGCCCTGCAAAACGCACCTTTCACACGGCAAACGGCGTTCGGGCAAGAAAAACGGGAGGAAAGAGTTTGAAAAACTTAATGGAGTTACTGCCGCCCGTGATTTTCTATGCGGCAATTCGACTGTCTCCGCTTTGCTCTACGGCAATCCCGGTAAGAGGAACAGTCATACCGTACTGCGCAGGGATTGATTGAGGCGCGCTTGCCGCAGAGATGTTGTTTTGCCGACAGCAAACGCCGCTCCTTTACGCGTGTCGTACTCGCAAAAAAACAGCACGCCTCTGTCCGCGAGGGGCGTAATCTCCGACGGCTAGAGGGGGCTTACGCGATAGATGATGTTTGCTGCCCCAAAACTGTATTCAGCGGCTCGAACACCGTTTCACAGCCCCGCAAAATGCATATTCCACACAGCAAACAGCGTTCGGGCAAGAGGAGCCGTTTCCGTCGTCCCACGCTCCCTGTCCGCGGGGGCGTAGTCTCTGGCAGCCAGCGGAGGCTTGCACGATAAACGATGTTTGCCACCCTAAAACTGCATTCGGGCTCAAACTCCGCTCCCCCGCCCCGCAAGATACAACTTTCACATGGAAAACAAAGTTCGGGCAAGAGGAGCGCTTTCCGCCAGTCAAAGCGCCCCTGTCCGCGGGGGCGCAGTCTCTGGCAGCCAGCAGTGGCTTGCGCGATAAACAGTGTTTGCCACCCACGAAACCGCATTCAGCGGCTCGAACACCGCTTCACTGCTCCGCAAGACACAATTTTTCACACGGCAAGCGGAGTTCCCTCCCCACTAACGCTGTAGTCATCGCGTAGGAATTACTCCGACGACAGCCGGAGTGCCATCATTCGCGGTTATGGTATGCTCCAGCAGCCAGCAGTGGCTTGCACGATAACAATGTTTCCGTCCCCAGAACTGCATCCTGTGGCTCAAACACCGTTTCATCGCCCCGCAAAACGCAACTTCCACACAGTAAACAGCGTTTGGACAAGAGAAGAGCTTTCCGCCAGTCAACACGCCCTCATTCGCGGGTACGGTGTGCTCCGGCAGCCAACGCAGTTTTCGCGATAAACAGTGTTTGCCGCTCTAAAAACTGTATTCGGGCTCAAACACCATTTTACCGCCTCGCGAAACGCACCTTTCACACAGCAAACGGTGTTCAGGCAAGAGGAGCGGAGTCTGCCAGTCAACACGCCCTCACTTGCGGTTACGATGTGCTCCGGCAGCCAGCGCAGTTTTCGCGATAAACAGTGTTCGCCGCTCCAAAAACCGCATTCAGTGGCTTGAACACCGCTCCATCGCCCCGCAGAATAGCGGTCCCTGCCGTGTGCAAGCCCCTCTCCCCTTTCCCGCCGTCTGTCTAAAATCCGCCGACGAAAAATCCTGCGATGCAAATAAGCGCGGCAAGGGGGACGTAGATCCAGCGCCCTAATCCGTACCAAACGCCGCCCGCTTTGTGCGCCGCGCCTAAGTTGACGGCGTTTAAGATGTCGTCTTTTTTCATAATCCAAAACCATGAAAAACCGCCGAGCACGGCTCCAATCGGGATGATGTAAATGGAAACGATGTCCATCCACGTCCCCCACTGGTAAATCGCTTCCATATTCACGCCGATTCCGAAGCAGAGGACGGCAAGCAAGAGGAGCATTGCGTTGCGTTTGAGTTTCGGGAAGCGGTGCATGAGAGACTCTCCGACTGCCTCAAACATGTTCTGCAGCGAACTCACCCCGCCGAAGACGACTGCGACGAACAGGATGACTGCAAATGCGCGCCCGAAGCGGATTGTTTTTAAGATTTCAGGCAGCGTAACGAACAAAAGCCCCGGCCCGCGGTTGATGACGGTGTGAAGGGGGGCGCCTTCAAGACGCGCCGCCGCAATTTCCGCCGCATTGAACGAAAAAGTCGCAGGAATTATGACAAGAGCCGCGACCAAAGCCGCAATCGTATCGAAAACCGCCGTGCTGACCGCTCCGCCGATAACGTCTTCTTCGTCGGAAAGGTAGGCGCCGTAGACAATCATGCCGCTTCCCGTTATCGAAAGCGAAAAAAGCGCCTGTCCCATCGCCCAAATCCACGTGGAAGGTTTCAAAAGGTATTCCCACTGCGGCAAAAACATATATTTATAACCTTCGACCGCTCCCGGCAAAAACGCGACGCGCGCGGCAAGCACCACAAACAACATAAAAAACAGCGGCATCATAATTTTATTCGTTTTTTCAATGCTTTTTGCGCCGAGCACTAAAGTCAAAAGCGTTCCAATAACGACGACTGCATGAAAGGCGACGAGCGAATACGGCTTAAAGGCGACTTCGCCGAACCACGCTTCCGAGCCGTTTTTGACCGCTTCCATTCCCGCTTCAAGTCCTTCCGCCGCCGGATACGAATGGAACAAACTGCCCGTTAAAGACGACGTAAAGCCGCGTAAAACCATCGCGATGATGACCGCATAGCCGAGCGTAATGCACAGCGAGCCCGCCAAAGGAAGCCAGCCGATTGCCTTACCCGCCTTTTCCATTCCGCGGTTTTTCCACACAAGCGCATACGCGCCGAGCGTTCCCGTGCGGGCTTTGCGTCCGATCGCGTATTCCGCTGACAGTCCTACAAAACTGAACAAGGCGACAAAACAAAGGTACGCGATTAAAAACGCGCCGCCGCCGTTTGCCGCCATTCGGTACGGGAAGCCCCATACGTTCGCCATTCCCACTGCCGAGCCCACGCACGCCAGTATAAATCCCCATTTCGTCTTAAACTGCTTTGACATTTTGACTCCTTAAATAACGCGCAGGATGAATTTCCAACGCTTTTTCCGTGCGCGAACGCGCAATCGCATAAAATCCGCAGTCCGGCATTCAGTCGAATTGCAAATTTTATCTATTTTATGAAAAATCCTCACATATTTCCAGCAAAAATATTTATTTTTTTCATTCGGAATTGTGCAAAGTCGGAATTTGAATCACGCCGACTGCACAAGCCGCGTTCAAAAGATAAAAGCCGTTCCGCCCGGGGACTTGCCTGCTGAAGTTTCCATCAATATACTAAGCCCTGTTCGATAACTTCGTTGTCGAACAGGTTTATTTTTTTATGAAGAAAATTGCGATTGTTACCGGAGCAAGTTCCGGCATCGGACACGACATTGCGCTCCTTTTACACAACTATTTTGAATTGGACGAACTGTGGCTTATGGCGCGGAGACTTGACCGCCTCACCTCCCTTGCCGAGCGCATAAATGAGGAAAACGCCGCCGTCAAAGCGCGCGCCGTAGAAATCGACATAACGGGAAGAAAAGGCGTTGAGCACTTTGCATCTCTTCTCCGCGCCGAACAGGAGGAAAACGGGGACTTTGAAATCTCCGTTCTCGTCAACAACGCGGGGGTCGGCACCTACGGGACGTTTGAAGAAACGCCGGTTGCGCGCGAACTTGAAATGATAGAACTCAACTGCATAGCCTTAACGGGTTTTTGCGGCGAAGCCTTAAAGCGCATGAAGCGCGGCGCGCAGATTATCAATACGGCAAGTCTTGCAGCGTTTATGCCGCTTGGAAACTTCGCCGCCTACGCCGCCACCAAAGCCTACGTACTGAGTTTTTCCGTCGCCCTTTCCGCCGAACTAAAACCGCGCGGCATCCGCGTGTGCGCCCTCTGCCCCGGCCCCGTAGAAACGGAGTTTGCAAACGTCGCCTCAGGCGGCGCGCGGGTCAACGTCCTGCACGGCGTTCCAAGCCTGAAAGTCGCCGAGCACTGCCTCAAATGCGCCGCCAAAGGAAAACGCATCGCCGTTATGACCTTCACGTGGAAACTGCAAGCCTTTTTAAGCCGCCTGCTCAGCAGATACGCCGTCGCCGCCATTACGTTTAAGTTTTTCAAACGCCCGTGTAATAATGGGTAATTGGGAATTAGGAATTAGGGCGTTGTTTGCATAGGCAGGATGTTTGTTTTATTGAGAGATAATCTCGTATTGGAATCGCTGTTTAAGTGCAGTTTGGAGCGGCGCCATTCCTTTTTCAGTCGCTCTCCAGACAGAATTTTTCTTTGGCAGTACAAAACACAATACACAAGACGTTCGCAACACACGTCTTGTTAAAACTCCATCTTTCGCGAGTTTTTGCCGCAAGGGAAAAACTTGGGAGGACGGCACCAACGCACAATCCTTCAAACTCCATTCTACGCTGCGTGCCACGTCGCCAAATAACGACCAATTTACCCCTAGTTTTGCGCAGCAAAACTAGAGAGGGCGGCGCACCGTTAAATCTTGCAAGTATCTTTCTCTGCCGCCCGACAAACTCGGATGGGCGGTACTGCATTTCGTCTTTCAAACTTCCTAGCAGTCGCCCACAATTTTCGCTACACTTTGCGCATGGTTACGGAAATTACGGTTACGGTTTTGCCGGAAGAGGAAAATGCAGTCGGGACTATCGAAAAGCGGCTCCGGCTTGCGCTTGAAAAGCAAAATGTGCGCGCGGACGGCGCGTTTTCGTATACAGTCGAAAAGCGGTCGGTGGACGCGCGGCATGGGAAGATGAAAATTCATCTGCGTTGCAAGGTTTTCATCGGGGAAGAGGCGGAAGGGGCGGAGGACGACGTAAAAATCCCTGAATGGAAGCGCGCGGAGACGGAAAAGCGCGTTATTATAGTCGGCGCGGGGCCTGCGGGCTTGTTCGGCGCGCTCACGCTGCTTGAACACGGCATAAAGCCCGTCATTGTCGAGCGGGGGGAGGAGACGGCAGAGAGGAAAAAGCGGATTATTCAAATCAACCGGACGGGAATTGTTGACGGCGACTCGAATTATTGCTTCGGCGAAGGCGGGGCGGGGACTTTTTCCGACGGAAAACTCTTTACGCGGAGCAAAAAGCGCGGCGACGTCGGAAAAATCCTCCGGATATTCGCGTTTTTCGGGGCGGACAAGCGGATTTTAAGCGACGCGCACCCGCACATCGGCACGGACAAACTTCCGAAAGTCGTCAATGCGATAAAAAATGAAATCCAGAGGCTCGGCGGCGAGATTCATTTCAATACAAGATGCGAGGATTTTATTATGCGCGGCGGCCGGATTTGGGGCGTGCGGACAAAAAACGCGCGCACGGGGGAGGCGGCGGAATGGTACGGGGAGGCGGTCATTCTTGCTGCGGGGCATTCCGCGCCTGAAATCTACGCGCTGATTGCAAAAATTGCGCCGTCCGCGCTTGAAGCAAAGACTTTTGCCGCGGGCGTGCGCGTCGAGCACCCGCGCGCTCTCATCGACGCCATTCAATACAAGCAAAATGCGAGCAAAACGGCGGGCGCGGCGGAGTATCGGCTGACGGCGCAGGCGGACGGACGCGGCGTCTATTCGTTTTGCATGTGCCCGGGCGGTTTTATCGTTCCCTCGTCGACTGCAAATGAAGGAATTGCCGTCAACGGCATGTCAGCGTCTGCGCGCAATTCGAATTGGTCGAATGCGGCGATTGTCGTCGAAATTCGACCGGAGGACATTCCCGACGACTGTACGGCGACGGCAAAGGATGCGGGCAGTCCGGCTCTTGCGGGGCTTTATTTTCGGGATCGCATTGAACGCGAGGCGAAACGGCAGGGGAGCGGACAGAAGGCCCCCGCGCAGCTTTTGAACGATTTTTTGCAGGGACGAGACAGTGCGGCTCTTCCGCGCTCAAGTTACGCGCCGGGGCTTACGCCTTCTCGACTGGACAAATGGCTTCCCGAACACATTACGCGGCGGCTTAAAACCGGCTTTGCGGCGTTCGACAAAGTTATGCGCGGTTTTATCTGCCGCGACGCGCTTTTGGTCGCGCCTGAAACGCGGACGAGTACGCCTGTCCGCATTGTGCGCGACGCCCAAACGCTGGAATGCGTCGGCATTCGCGGACTGTATCCTGCCGGAGAGTGTTCGGGGTATTCAGGCGGGATTGTGTCTTCTGCAATCGACGGGGAGCGGGCGGCGCGAACGGCGGCGAACTGCGTTTGCTAGATAAAACGGAGTATTTGTTCGCACGGGTTTTGCGGATGGGGAGAACATTGTTGGAAGATTTAATCTCCTGCGGGTCTAATTACCCGATGCTATCGTCGGAAAGGTGATATAATGGGAGAATGAGTGATGAGCATATATATATAAGCCATAACAAGAGCTTGCTGATATACCATTTGGTATTTCTGGCGAAATACAGACGCAAGGTATTTACGGAAGAAGTAGGAGAGAGGCTGAAAGAACTCTGCATAGAAATACAAAAGTGCTACGAAATAAGATTTGTAGAAATAGGATTGGAAGAAGAGCATGTGCATTTTTTAGTGCAGAGCGTACCGAAATTGGCAGTAACAAGGATTGTAACAATACTAAAAAGCATAACGGCAAGGGAGATATTTTTGAGCTACCCGAGGATAAAGAAGAAAATCCTGTGGGGCGGGGCATTATGGACGATCGGATATTATGCGAATACAGTCGGGCTGTATGCAAGCAAAGAGACGATAACAAGATACATACAAAATCAAGGACGGGAAAAGAAAGAATACAGACAGATATACGAAAATCAGCCGGAGCTGGACTTTGGCTTATAACAGGTAGCTAGACGATCCCCAAACACTTGCGTCGGGGGATTCATTTTCTCAAAAATAATTATTATTATGTTGTTTTTAAGTAATCTGATATGTATTTTTTATCTTTATAAAAAATCTCTAAAAATTGTAAACTAGAGATTGAAGCATTGATAAGCGACTATAAAAGCAATGAATACCAGAGGATAGAGTATGCTCCGTACGGCAAGACGTGGGTAGAAAAAACGGACAACACGAGGGCGGAGTATCTGCCGTATAAGTTCACGACGAAGAAGCTGGACGAAGAAACGGGGCTTTATTATTACAGTGCCCATTACCATGACCTAAGGTATAGCTGGTGGATGTCTACTGTCCCTGGTTAGTTGATTACATTCCTAGAGCTCTGATTGACGATGAAGCCCGTAAGCATAATCAGAACTTGCCCGGCATGGGTGGGGTGTTTAATCACATAAACGCTAATTTGTACCACTACGCAGGCAATAATCCCGTGAAGTATACGGATCCGGATAAAAGGGTATGGACATAAATTTGCTTCCTAAGAATGAAGACAAATACTCATTTGCAAATAGTAAAATCTTAATCGGAAACAGAATAATTTATTCCATGAAGCACTATCTTATTGTTTGAATGAATTATCCAATATATATTTTCGCTATATGTCATATGCAGCTTTATTTTTCGAACTTCAATTAACCTACTTGCAATAGAATCAATATAAACCTCATATTTTGATTTATTTTTAATTTGCAGTTGAATTTTCTTCAAATCAAACAAACTTCATCTGTCAAATTTTGAATCTTCACATAACATCTCAATTTATATGTATTTTGCTCAATTTCTTGAGTTTTCTCAATTTTAACTTCGATTTTTAATTTTTCATCTTCGTAATAAAATTTTGATGTATTACAAGCAGTAAAAAACAGTGATGAGCACAAAATAAGCAAATAATATTTCATTCCCATGCTCCATCAAGTTTGGGAGCTGCACCTGAAATAGCATCTACTTGGTCTTTGGCATTACTAGCGGACTTATCTTTATTCTTTTCATACCACTCATTATATTTTTTAAACAGACACTTAGAGCCTGTTTAAACTCTCATAAATATGTTATACTAAAACCATGAGAAAGCCTTATCCAAGCGACATAACAAAAAAAACAGTTTGAACAGATCCGCGCGATATTAGAAAGCGGACGGAAAAAGACAGCACCGAGAACAGTAGATTTATATGACGTATTTTGTGCCATACTATATCTGCTGAAAAGTGGTTGCCAATGGCGTATGCTGCCTGAAACTTTTCCTAAATGGAATACGGTTTACTATTATTTTAGCATTTGGAATAAACCGCTGAATGGAGACTTGAGCCTTGTGCATCAATGCTTAAAAAATTGATTGGCGAGACTCGTATAAAACAGGGGCGGAGCTCTTGCAAGAGCAGTTTTCTGATAGTCGATGCGCAGAGTGCTAAAAATACCGACAGTGCATAGGGCAAAGGCTACGACGCGGGCAAGAAAATATCGGGAATCAAGCGGCATCTTGCAGTCGATAGTCAGGGACTGCCACACGCTTTTGCCATAACGCCGGCAAATGTTATCGATAGAAACGGGGCTTTCCTTGCTTTTGAGCAGAACAAAGAAGAATTGGAGGAAGTAAGAGATATTTTAGGTGATGGGGGATACAGCCGAAAACCGTTTGCTGATGGCGTAAAGGCGTTTTTAGGAGAGAAGGTGGATGTACAAGTTGTCAAGCGCAATGAATTACATATTTTTAAGCTTATTCCCAAGCGTTGGGTAGTCGAGAGGAGCTTTGCATGGTCTGAAAAGCAGCTCAGGCTTTGGAAAAACTGTGAACGTAAGCATAATACGGCATTGCAATTTATGATATTGACTTTTGTCGCGCTTCTTCTGAGGAGAGTTTAAACAGATACTTAGCCCTAAAATACGGCAGACGGGTATCTTCCCGCTCTGCCTTTCAAATGCCCCTCTTTACCGTCCGCCTCGAACCTAATGCAACCTGCGATACCGCTGTCTCCCAATAACATGCTCCGTAAGTTTTCCGTCGGAAAACGTGTAGGCGTGCGGAAATCCGTTAGACCTTTCACGTTCCGCTGTAACCGTCCGCCTCGTCCGCTGCATATATCCTTCCGGCTTGCTTGCATGAGCGCTGCCTCAATCAGCCTCTGATTTACGTCTTCCTGCGGACGGCGGCTTTCAGAGTTTGAAGAATTGGACGGGATTCCACCCCCACGGAAGAATCGATAACAACGCGAGCTGCATTCAGCGTACGGAAGAGCCGTTTGTCTCCAAACCGCCACAAAAGTATCTTACCGCCGTCGAGGGGCACCTCTTCTTCCGAACGGCATTATTCGTAAGTTTTCGTAGAAAAACTTACGAGCGGGAGCAGACGCTGCACACGCATTTAAATTCATTTCTGTTCCGCCTGCCTCGTCCGCTTCCGTCCTCTGTTATTTTTCCAGCGCGCGTTTATACGTTTCTATATATTTATCTGCGCTTTCTTCCCACGAAAAAGTTTTGCGCATGGCGGCACTCTGCATTTTTGCAAACGCGCTTTTGTTGCCGGTAAAAACGCCGACGGCGCGTTTGACTGCGTCGAATACTGCGTCGGGAGAGATGTAGTCGAATACGAAGCCCGTGCCTCCGCTTTTGCCATTGTAGTCTTCAACGGTGTCGGCAAGTCCGCCGGTGCGCCGCACAATCGGCAGCGTTCCGTACAATTCGGAGTAGATCTGGTTTAAGCCGCACGGCTCGTAATGCGAGGGCATCAAAAATAAGTCCGCGCCCGCTTCTATCAAGTGGCTCAACTTTTCGTTGTAGCCGATATAGGACTTGAAATTGGGCAGTTTGCGCTCAAGTTCGCGGATTTCGTTTTCGCACCACGCTTCCCCGCTGCCGAGCACGACAAACTGAACGGGAAGTTCCGTACAAATCCGGTAGAGGCAGCCGTACGTCGGAGCGAAGACTTCCGCAATTCCTTTTTGCTGCACAAGGCGCGTTACCATCGCGATAATCGCGCGAGCATCGTCTTCCGGTAAGCCGAAGTGTTTTTGCAGCGCGCGGCGGCAGATTTTTTTGCCGCTCATATCGCTTTCGTCGTAAGATGCGGGAAGGTGCTTATCGGAGCGCGGATTCCAGTCGTGCGTATCCGCGCCGTTTACAATTCCTGCAAGCGAGGCAGCCCTCTCGCGCATTAAACCGTCAAGTCCGAATCCGTCCGCCTGCGTTTGAATTTCACGCGCATACGTCGGTGAGACGGTCGTGATGATGTCTGCGGAACTCACCGCGCCTTTTAAAAAGTTCAGCCGCCCGAAGTATTCAAGTCCCGCCGCGCAGATGTCTCCGTAGCCCATGCCGAGCATGCCGGCGTCTTCAAGCGGGTATGAGCCTTGATAGCCCATGTTGTGAATCGTGAAGACGGAAGCGGTCTTTTTGAATTCCTGCCCGCCCATGCCGTTTTTCAAGAGGACTGGAACAAGCGCGCCCGACCAGTCGTGGGAATGCATGATGTCGGGAAGCCAGTTGAGACTGCGCGAAAGCGCAAACGCCGCCCGCGCAAGGAGAGAAAAGCGCAGGGGATTGTCGCGATAGTCGCCTTCCGCGCCCGCGCCGTAGATACCGTCCCGCCCGTAAAGCGGTTCGTAGTCGATAAAGTAAACGGGAACTTTCGCCTCTTTGCCCAAGTCCGCCGTGTAAATGTCGGCATAAATCTCATATCCGCCCATGTCGACTGCCAACTGCGCCTTAAACAGCGAAAGCGTATTCCTGTCGATGTGGTAATAACGGGGAATTAGAATGCGCGCGTCGTGTTTTTTTGCCGCAAGACTTTTTGACAGAGCGGAAACCGCGTCGGCAAGGCCGCCCGTCTTTGCGAAGGGGACGGCTTCCGAAGAAACCATAAGAATTTTCATTTTGAATGCACCGCCTTAAAAAATGCTTCCTTTGAGGAAAGAATTGTATTTTCAGGAACGCAGAACGCAATCCTGAACCAGCCGCGCGCGCCGAAACCCGTTCCCGGAGCCGCGAGTATGTTGAATTTTTTGAGGTGTTCGGTAAATGCAAGGTCATCGCCGTTCCAGCCGTCGGGGACTTTGACGAACAGATAAAACGCGCCGTCAGGCTTTGCGTAGTGCAGCCCCGCCTCTTCCATGACGGACATGACAAGAGAGCGGCGTTTTTCATACGGAGAATAGTCGACGGGGGCGTTCCAGCACTGCGCAATGACTTTTTGAAAGAAGGCGTTAGCGTTGACAAAGCCTAAAATCCGCGTGCAAAACGCGCACGCCGCCGTAAACTCCGCCGCCTCCGCGCATGCAGGATTAACCGCGATATAGCCGAGCCGCTCGCCGGGCACGCTTAAACTTTTTGCAAACGAAGTTACGACGGCTGCGTTTTCGTAGAGAGGGAAGAGCGGGGGGACTTTTTTTCCTTCGTAGACGATTGCGCGGTACGGTTCGTCGGCAATGATGAACGGCAGCCGCCCGCAGGAGTCGCCCGCCGCGCGTAACGCCGCCGCCAGTTCTTTGAGTTCGCGTTCCGGATAAATGCGCCCCGTCGGATTGTTCGGCGAATTGAGTATGAGCGCGGCAGTCTTTTCCGTGCACGCCGCCGCTATTGCCGGTACGTCGAGCGAAAAGTCGTCTTTTGTGCCGACGCGGATAACTTTTCCGCCGTGGTTTTCGATGAAATGTTCGTATTCGGGAAAATAGGGGCGCAAAACGATGACTTCATCGCCTGCGTTCAGCAGCGCTTTTAAAACGACGTTGAGCGCGCCCGCCGCCCCGCACGCCATAACGATGTGTTCCGCCTTGACGGAAACGCCTTGTTCAATCGCAGTTTTTTGCGCCATCGCCGCGCGCGCCTCCGCGTACCCCGCGTTCTGCATATAGCCGTGTCGCCCTGCAGATGCGTCTTGTGCGCACGCTTTGACTGCGTTCGTAAGTTCTGCCGGCGGTTCAAGATCGGGATTGCCTAAACTAAAGTCGAAAACGTTTTCTTCTCCGTACTGTGCTTTGAGGGCGGCTCCTTCTTCAAACATTTTGCGGATTGCGCCCGCGGAAGGATTTGCGCGTAAGGCTTTTATTCTTTCCGATACAAGACTTTGCATGCAGTCAGTATAACCCGACGGAGCCGAAATTGCAATTTTCCCGCCCCTGCGTTTTAAGTCCGCGCGGGGGCAAACGGCAGATCCCGCCTTTCGAGTCGATATGCGCGCAGCCTAAAATCCTAAAAATAAAAGTGATTGTCGAGCCTATTTCCGATTCTCATGGTGATGTCGAGATAGCCTTTTTTCTTTTTACGCGTACTCACGCTGACTAAAATGACGGAGTTTTCTTCGACAAAGTCCACGTCGGCAATATACACGGGGTCGGTTACGGAAAAACCCGACTCGTCGGCTACGCTGCCGTTTAGAATGTTCGTGATGGTGTACTTTCGCGAATAGACGGTAGACGAGGGCGTCAGTTCCATGCCGAAAATCGGAACGAAGGTGTGAGAAAGCAGATCGCTTTTATAGATTTCATAGCCGGGGTTTTCCGGCCTCTCGTCGAGGTAGACGAGCGCGTTTTTCTTTTCGCCTTCGCGGAGATAGGTACACGATACAATCGTCTCCGGCGCCGCGGAGCGGAACACCGCTTGCAAGTCTTCAATGCTGCTTATCTCCCAGCCGTCGGTAAACGCGATCACGTCCCCTGCTTCAATCCCATTCATGTTCGCAGTTCCTCCGGGCATAACGTACTGCACTTCAATCCCCGCGTCTTTGAAGCCCTCTTTTTTTGTGTGTCCGAACGCGCCGAGCCACACGTGGCTGCGTTTTCCGCCGCTGTACAAAAAGGGCAAGTCCTGCCGCAGATATACGATGGGAATGGCAAAGTTGAGCCCTTGATATTGCTGAATCCCTGCAAAGGCGATTGCCTGCACGCGGAATTTTGAATCGATGCAGGGGCCGCCTGAATTCCCCGAATTGATCGGCGTGTCGATTTGAAACACTGCGCCGCCTGAAGTCAATTTTCTGCTGACGTTTGAGACGATGCCGCTGGTTATCGTGCCGTGAAGTCCGAGCGGCGTTCCGATTGCGGAGATTTTGTCGCCGATTGAAAGTCCCGAGCCTGAGCCGAGTTCGAGAATGAATGGCGGATCTACTTCCGCTTTGATGAGCGCTATATCCAATCGTTCATCAAAGCCGATGACTTTTGCAGGAATGCGCGTTTCATCGTCTCGGGCAAGTTTGATAAAAAGGCGCGAGTAGCCTTTGCGCTTGGGATTTACGAGGTCTGCGATGACGTGGTGATTGGTTACGATATAGCCGCGCTCGTCGATAAAAAAGCCCGAACCGATAACGCGGTCGGCATAGCCTGCGCCGTTTTCAAATTTTATTCCTTTATCGACCCAAATTGTTACGGTTGCGTCTACGCATTCGGCTACCGTTTTGGGAAGAAGGCGCGGATTTACGGCAAAACCCGGAACGTCTTTAACAAAGTTATCGGAAATTTCTCTGAAGGTTACGGGCAGGGCGGAAAAATCTTTAAATCCGGTGTTTTCAAGCGATTTATAGTATTTGAACGCGTCGGAATATTTTTTTTCTTCAACCGCCTTTTGCAGCCGCTCGAAAAGTTTTGACTGATACAATGCAAGCGTCTGTGCATCCCCTAAAAGTGAAGCGCGCCACAAGGCTTTGACCGGCAGCGTTTGTTCAAGTTTTGCGATGCGCCGCTTTTCGTTTTCTACTGCGTCCTCCGCCGTATAATCGGGGGGAGTAAAAACTGCGCGCGGCTGCTTTAGACTGCCGCATGAAGAAAAAATGAGCGCAAGAGCGAGCGGCGCGGCGATTTTTTTTATTTTTTTGTACATATGACCCCGTTTCCTTTTAGTCGGGGTAGAATATAAAAATACGGTATCATAAACAAGCGGATTTTTCATTTTTTGTACAGATCGAGGGGAGGAGGGGGATAATTTGTAATGCATAATTAGGGATGTGGAATTGCCGTTACCTATTCTTCCGCAAGTTTGCCCATCGGCAAACTTGTGCGGGCGGTACGCAGTTAAGTCTTTCAAGCCCCGTTTTCCGCCGCCCGCCGTTTTCCCGCAAGTTCTCGCTAGAAAACTTGCAGCGGACGGCACACCGTAAATCTTTCAAACGAAGTTTTTACCGTCCGCCCCGCCCGCGTGCAATCTAAAGTTTTTCGTAAATGAAATTATAAAACGTTTTAATTCTGTTGATGAGCGAGGTTTCCACCCGTTTTTCAATCATCGGGATGCGGAGAGCCTTGACGCCGCCTGCTCCGTACAAAATCCAATTATCGCCGTCGCGAAACAGCACTACGGCGGACTTCATACTGCGTTTGTTGACGCAGTTAAATTTACCTTCAAACTTGAGCGTGTTGTTGTTCGTTGTGTGGTAGAGCAAATAATCGCCGGTTTCTTCTATTATAATGGGCGTATGAATGACTCCGAACGGCTCCATTTCAAGGTCGGCATTGTACTGCACCGTGTTTTCATCGCGCCGTTCCGAGCCGACGACCGCCGCGCTTGAATACAAATCGTAAAACTGTTCGTGCCGTACCGACCAATATTGAATTCCCGCGTAGTCCGAGATGTTTTCAAGCGCTGCCCGCAAAGTCCGCATTAAGTTTTCATTGCCCTTGTACGGTTTTATCTGAATGACTTCGGCAAGATAATTGGGATTAAGCTCTTTGATTTCCGCACGGAGTTTTTCTACGCCTGCGTTGGAGCTTTGCACCGACATATTTTTGTATTTGTCAATCGTCCGCACAATGATTTTACCCTCGTTCAAGTCGGAAAGTTCCTGCTCCGAAAGCGTGCCGTCAAACGGGAGCGCGTGAACCGAAAACGCCGCCGCACAGAAAAACAGCGAAAAAAGATGTATTTGTTTCATGGTAACAAAAGTATACAGACTGCGCCGAGGATTTGCAATTGCAGAGGAAGAATAATTGGTAATTCATAATTATGAATTATGTCTCGCCTTCCATGCCATGCCGCCGCCCAAGACGCAATTTCCCGCGAGTTTTCTGTAGGAAAACTCGGGCAGGCGGTACCATGTTGATTCTTTAAAACCCACATAACAACCGCCCGCAGCTGTCCATCGCTATGATTTTTAATTTTCGTTTACGTAAAAAAAGACGGCGTTTCTGTCTTCTTCTTTAACGCCTTTCAACGCGCGCAATTCCTTGATAAGTTCAGGCTCTATTGAAATAACCGTATGAAAGTGCCGCTTGCATGCAAGCGTTTTATTGACAATCAGCTTGTTCTTATCCGCAATGGTTTGAAGACGGCAAGCAAGGTTTATTCCGTAACCGAAATAATCGCGGTATTTCAGAGACGACATTTCCGCAGAAATTTCATATTTGTAAATCACTTCCTGCACCATCGCCCCGCCAAGTCCGAGCTCTGGGTACGTCGTAAACAAATCTTCGTTGACGAAACTCAAATACGAATTAAAAACGGTCAAGGCCTCTTCAACGGCAGCCGGAGTTGCAGAATCCCAAATGACAAGCGCGCCGTCTCCGAGCAGTTTATAATACGAACAGTTGGCGCCGAACTGGTTGACGCACGATAAAAAATTCGATGTGAAAGACGTGAGCATTTCGAATACGGTTTGTTCGTTGTGTTTACAAAGAAAGTTGCTGAAATTTCGAATGTCGATGCAAAGGATGAGCGCGTCGGGTTTTGTTTCTCCAAGGTATACATTGTCAAAAATGTCCACCGGCATTTTTTTCAGCCCTTTAAGCACCGATGAATCAAGTTCTACATTTCCGTTTTCTTTAAATCCTAAACCAAGCAGCCGCAGGTCATCACTTTTCATGCCGACATTATACAATATATAGACTGCATAAGGAAGAAAAACGAATAAAAATATAGCGTGCGGCGAATACCGCCCAGCTTTTTTTAAGAAATAACGCGGGAAAGCGTTTCAAAGGTTTTTTTTACAGTCGTCTCCCAACTGAACGCTGCGGCTCTCTCCATTCCTTTTTGCGACATTGAAGCGCGGAGTTCTTTATCCGACACGATTTTTTCCATCGCGCTTTCAATTTCTTCTATATTATCGGAATTAAAATACAGCGCGGCGTCCCTTCCCATCTCAGGAATTGCGCCGGCACTGGAGCATAAAACCGGCACGCCGACTGCCATCGCTTCGAGTACGGGAAGCGCGACGCCTTCGTTGACGGACGGAAAAATGCACGCGGCGGCTCCCGCATACAGCGCGGGAAAATTCTCGTGCGGGAAATAGCCGGTCAAAAAAATGTCGGATGCGGCGGACGACTCAAAAGCGGCTTTGTGGATTTCCGAAGAATACGCGCCTTCCGCTCCCGCAAGCACAAGTCGGTGCGGAAGCCCTGTCCGCTCCTTAAACAGCGAAAACGCTTTTATCAGTTCGATGTGTTTTTTTTCGGGGGACGACAGACGGGATGCGTAAATGAAATACGGGCGTTTTATTGCAAACGGCTTTACGTTTACGACTTCTGCGTCAAGATGAATGACGGGATAAAAAATCTTGTGATCGATTCCGTTGTACACGACTTCAATTTTTTCTGCCGGAACGCCGTGCTTTACTAAGTCCTCTCGTATAAATTCGCTTGCCGCAATAATGCGCTGCACCTTATACAGTCCCCGCTTTATCTGCAGTTTTTGAATCCAGTCGGGATTCCCTTCAACGCTTGAAGAAAGTACCGTATTGACGACGGCAACGCCCGGCACCTTGAACGAAACCGGAAGCACGCGGTCGGGAGCCGGATACAAAACGGCATCGTATCCCTGCGCGGCGGCAAATTTATTGCATGCGGTGAAGTGCCAAAAACGCTCGGCGCTGAGGCTGTCGGGAATGGATGCGGATTTAAATGGGATTTCCGTGCCGGATGTATAGGTGAATTTATCGATTTCCGAGCCAAAAAGTTCCGCCGTGTGGGGTAAGCCCTGTTTTATGTTCGCCGTAAACGCACGGAGATAACTGCCGATTCCTGAACGGGCATGATCGCAGCCGAACGTGTCTATTCCAAGTCTCATCAAGAAAATTATAGTATATTTGCCCCGCTTGCGCTATACTCGAGTCATGTCAGAAACAAACGCATTTTCGCTTATCGCCCCCCAGTTGACTGAAAAACTTGCCGCGCTCAATATCACGGCTCCTACAAAAGTGCAGGAAACGGCAATTCCCCTCATCATCGACGGGAAAAGCCTCGTTTTTCAAAGCGAAACGGGAACGGGAAAAACGTTTGCCTACCTTTTGCCGCTTTTAAGCGCGTTTTTACAGGACGCGGACACGGCGGCAGTCAAAATCGTCATTGCTTCTCCGACATTTGAACTTGCCTCTCAAATAAAACAAGCGATTGCAGAAGTCAGTGAAATAAAAACGGCGCTTTTAATCGGCGGCGCACCGATAAAGCGGCAAATCGAAGCGCTCAAAGAAAAACCGCGCGTTGTCGCCGGCACTCCCGCCCGTTTAGTCGAATTGATTCGCTTAAAAAAACTCAAAATCCAGTCGGCTGCCGCTGCGGTATTCGATGAAGCGGATCGATTGGTAAAAAAAGAACTTATAGAAGAGACGCGGACGCTTAGAAATCTGCTGCCTCACGGAGCGCAGATTATTGCGTGTACGGCGACGGCGGATAAAAAAACGCGCGGCTTTTTTTCCGACGCTGACGTCCTCATTCTGCCGAATGAAGACGTTTTGACCGAACGGATTGAACATTGGGCAATTTATGCCGAATCCCGCGATAAAGTCGAAACGCTTAAAAAATTCCTCTTTGCCGTAAAGCCTTCCAAAGCGCTCGTTTTTACGTCGCGGAAAGACCAAGTCGAAAATATTTTTGCAAAACTCCGCTATAAAAATATCGACTGCGCTGCGCTCCACGCAAAAACGGATAATCGCGAGCGGAAAACGGCGATAGACCGCTTTAAAAGCGGAAAATGCCCGTTGCTTATCACAAGCGATCTTGCCGCTCGCGGACTCGACATTCCGGACGTAAGCCACGTTATCCAAATGGATTTTCCCGCCGACGAAGATTTTTTTATCCACCGCTCAGGACGCACCGCCCGCGCAGGCAAAACGGGAATAAATGCCGTCATCGGCGACGAATATGAAATGAAGCAATACGCCGCCCTCGAAAAAAAACTCGGGCTTACGGTTTACCCCAAGATAATTGCGCGCGGAAAGATTTTCGCGCCGGAAGAGGGAAGAGGGATGGCGTAGTTTGTGATGCGTAATGCTTAATTTTGGGGGAGAGAGGGAGCGGAGTCGGCGCGCTGTACTGGAACAAAGGGGATAAAGCCGACTGCAAGCGCCATATAGGGGTAATGTAGCTCGATTCTTTGAATTAGAATTGTTGATTATAAATTTATCACCGTTAAAGTGAAGCATGAGAGGTTTTAAAATGCAGTAGTTAAACAAAGTTTGAACTTTGGAAACTGCTGCATTCGTGTGCGAACAGTGCACATATCCATAAACGAGTTTGCCGGTAGGCAAACTTGCAGTGTTTTCAGCCGTGTTATCTTAGCGGCTGGAAATAAATCTTGGATTATCTGCAATCCACACTTCCGGTTCCTCTGCTATGTTGGATAGATCGTGTGCAAAGGTACCATTTTTATAGCATATTTGGGTTTGTTAGAAGAGATGCCCTCGGTAGTTCCAAGAAGAGTTTGTCAATGCCTATTTTCTAGTTTGTTCTTTTATAAGGAATGTCTATAATAAAATAGATTAGGGTTTATAAGATTGAAGAGAACCTAAAAAAGCCATGTAGCTTATATTATAATTAACAGAGTCATAGTAGCTGTTTGCACGATAAAAAGCAGGATTTCCCCATGATAGACAAAAATAACTTCAAACAAGTGCTGCGCTCCATCGGATTTACCGAGCGCAAAAATATATTTTCTAAACGCTTTAATGCTCTTAGCAATGATGTGATGAGTGCCGATTGGAATAAGAGCGAGCTGATTTATCCCAGCGCAGTAAAAATAAATGACCGAACGACTTGTAATTTCGAACATCCTGAAAATTTTGTAGTCTTTGAATGCGTCCATCGTCTGTTAGAAAAAGGCTACCGCCCGGAGCATATCGAGCTGGAAAAACGCTGGAATCTCGGGCATGACGCTAAAGGCGGCAAGGCTGATATTTGCGTTTATGACGAAGAGGGGCAAAATACCTTATTCATTATCGAGTGCAAAACGGCTGGGCAAGAATATTCCAAAGCGTTGAAACTGCTCAAAGAGGATGGCGGACAGCTTTTCTCATATTGGCAGCAAGAGCGCAGCACAAAGTGGATCGCTCTCTACGCATCAGACTGGAAAGATGGGAAGATTACATTCAAAAACGACATCATAAACTGCACGGACGACCCCAATATCATCAAAATGGCGGAAAAAGATACATCCGTGCTTCTTTATAAAAATGCCACTTCAGTTCCCGAGTATTTTATGTCATGGAGCGAAACCTATGGTCAAAAGCTTTGGCAGGGGCTACTCTTTGGCGAAGAGACACAAGCCTATAAAATAGGCGTTCGCCCGTTACGTAAAAAAGATTTAAAGGATTTTGATCCGGATGATAAAATCGTCAATAAATTTGAGGAAATTCTACGTCATAACAATGTCAGCGACAAAGAAAATGCCTTTAACCGATTGGTAGCGCTCTTTATCTGTAAACTCGTTGACGAAATCAAAAAGAATGATACCGATGTGGTAGAATTTCAATACCGGCAAGGCACTGATACATACGAAACGCTTCAAGATCGCTTGCAAAAGCTCCATGCCGAAGGTATGGATCAATTCATGAAAGAGAAAATCTTTTATGTAGAAAACGACTATGCTGAAAATCTTTTTAAAAATTACACGAGTCATAAGCGCGCAAAAGCCATTGAGGATTTACAGAAAACTATTCGTATTCTCAAATTCTATTCAAACAACGATTTTTCATTCAAAGATGTGCATAACGAAGAGCTGTTTTTCCAAAATGGCAAAATTTTAGTAGAAGTCGTTCAGCTTTTTGAAAATTACCGTATCGTCTATCTGTCAAAACATCAATTTTTGGGCGATCTATTCGAGCAGCTTTTAAATAAAGGCTTCAAACAAAGCGAGGGGCAATTTTTTACGCCCATTCCCATTACGCGCTTTATTTGGGACAGCTTGCCATTGACCACGATTCCCACAGTAATCGACTACGCCTGCGGGTCGGGGCATTTCTTGACCGAAGCGATAGAGAGTATCAATAAACGTCTGAAAACGGATGGCAATAACGATTGGGTTAGAAATCATATTTTTGGAATCGAGAAAGATTACCGCCTAGCCCGTGTCGCAAAAATATCGCTTTTTATGAACGGTGCGGGCGAGGGAAATGTCATTTTTGGCGATGGTCTTGAAAATCATCAGGCAGAAAAACAGATTCAACCCAATGCTTTTGATATTTTGGTTGCGAATCCGCCCTATAGCGTTTCGGCTTTCAAATCGCACCTGAAATTAAAAAACAATACTTTTGAGCTGCTTAGCAGGATTTCAAATGACGGAAGCGAGATTGAGACGCTTTTTGTCGAGCGCATTGCGCAGTTACTAAAACCAACGGGAATCGCCGCGGTCATACTGCCCTCCTCCATTTTGAGCAACGATAGCAATAGCTACATCGGCGCGCGGGAAATCTTGCTGAAAAATTTCATGCTCCGCGCAATCGTCCAGTTTGGCAGCAAAACATTCGGCGCGACAGGCACAAATACGGTCGTGCTCTTTTGGGAAAAATACAATGAACCGCCCAAGCAAAGCGATCTGAAACAAGACAGCGCGGCGGCGATTATTGAGGCGGAGGAGACGAGCGAATGGGAAGATAATGAGATTTTGGAAGCGTATTTGAGAAAAATAGAGGTGGCAAAAGAGTGGTATCAGAAATTCACTACTCAAAGCGTTTCATTTGACGGTTTTGCGCAATGCGAATATCTGAATATGTATGCAAGCAGATTCCAGACACTTCCAAGAATCGTAAAATTGCAGGAATCGAGCACATTTAAAAAGCTCACCACACAAGAGCAGAGCGAGCGACTCAAGCAGGAATTTTACAATTACGCAAAGCCGCTTGAATGCGAAAAGATACTCTATTTCGGACTGACTTATAAGCAAACGACACTGATTATTACCGCCCCGAGCGACAATGCCGAGCAAAAACGCTTCCTAGGATATGACTGGAGCAATCGCAAAGGAGCTGAGGGCATACAGATCCACACGCCCGGCGGTATGCTCTATAACGAACATGACCGCAACGCGACCGATTCCCTTGCGGCTGCTATTCGTAGTAGATTTTCCGCTACCGCGTTTAGCATTGACAAGGATAGGCAGCAATATTGCGCTTTAGCGAATCTAAGCGACATGATCGATTTTTCACGGCTTAGTTTTAACAAAGCAATAAAATTGACGCCGGATAAGAAAATTGAAATAAAGAGTAGGTATCCGTTGGTGAGGCTGGGAGAGATTGCTGAAATTATTTCTGGACAATCTCCAGAGTCTCAATTCTACAATGAGAATAAACAAGGATTACAGTTCTATCAAGGGAAAAAAGATTTTGGTGAAAAAATTTTACGTGCCTCGAATATTTGGACAACTCAAATTACAAAAGAATCTATCTTGAATGATATTTTAATCTAAAGAGGGTTTAATTCCCCGACGCTCTGCGTCGAAAGGAAAATAGT